>CALERQ010000132.1 GCA_937907305.1 uncultured Clostridia bacterium
AGTGTGCGGCTGCCCCGTTGAGTATGTTTCCATGGGCTTTTATATTGTTGCCTGCCCCGGCCGTATGTATGTCCGCCGCAATTCCTGGCTTACCGGCACCCTGATCCCCGCCGTTGTTTGGTGCGGATTGCTGCTGGCTGCCGCCTTTGCCGTTTCGGAGCAGTGGTTCTGGATCCCGTTCCTAATGTTCCTGGTTTCTCTTTCCGGCTGGGCCGGCAAATTTGTGGCCATCGCGGTGGTGCTGGGGCAGCCCGCCGACAGCTACTTGCAGGATAACGGCGGCTCCATTAAAGTATATACTCCCGCGGAGGTTTGACCCATGGCATACTGGATGACACATCTGCGGGTAGCGGAAGCCCTGCTGCGCTGCCTGCCGGAGGGAATCTCTCTCCCCCATTATTACGCCGGTTCCATCGCGCCGGATTGCGGCCGCACCGAATGGAACGAGGACGGTACGCCGCATTATCTCCCTGGCCGGGTGGTGACCCACTGGCTGAAGAAGGACGAGGCGCTGGACCGCTGTCTCATCGATTTTGAGGGCTTTTACACTGCGATGATGCCCCAGGCGGCCGATGATGAGGCCCGTGCCTTCTATTGGGGATACTATATCCATCTCATCACCGATGCCATGTGGCAGGAGCGGGTGCTGCGCCCACGCCGGGAATCCCTTGCGGACCCTTCCAAGGAGAACATTGCCGCCATGCGGGCTGACCTGAAGCTGGCCGATTTGGCCGATTATCGGGATAATCCTCACTATCCCCCGCTGGAGGTTCTGCGCAATACCCCCTCCTTCCCCAACCGCTACCTCGACTACTACACCGAGGACGACATCGAAAACCAGGTGCGTAACATTCCGCAGACCCTGGCGGAGCAGTCCGCCGCCGACCCCGGGGAAAGTCTTTGGCTCTCCCCGGAGGAGCGCGATGAGTTTATTATGTTTGCCACCGCCAAGTGCATGCAGATGGTGCGTGCTCACCTGGCTTAATTTATCCATCCGCCAAAAGACTGCCTGCGGGCGGTCTTTTTCTCTCTGCACGCCCGGCATTTGTTGACACCGTACTTTGCCGCATGGTAGAATGAGGGCAGGCAAATCCCCCCGATTTCAGCTCAATTTTTCAGTAAACCGAAAAGGAGGTTATGACCGTGAACCACATCAAAAAATGTTTGCTTCTGCTGCTTGCTGTTCTACTGCTGTGTTCCTGCGGCGCCCAGGATACCCCCACGCCCGATCCGCAGCCCGTCCCGGCCGAAAGCTGCACCATCAGCGGCTCCTTTACCGCCACTGTCCGGGGTGTGATCCCCGATTACTGCCTGGATGACACCACCCCTCTTGTCGCCGTAGTCACGGAGTTCCAGTCCCAGCCTTTTACTGTGTATGTAGGGGAGGAGCTTGGCAAAAAGCTGCTGGAGGAACAGAGCGGCCAGCCGCTCGTTTTTACCGTAGCATCCCTTACTGTTGACCGCAGCAAGGAGGAAGTGCAGAAGCTTTCGACCGCCTCTCTCCTGCGGGAATTCAACCTGCAAATCACCGATTGCCGCCCCGCCGAAGAGAGCGAGCTCGGATTGGAAAGTCTGCATCTTACCATTGAATAATTTTACCGATAATATCCACACTGCAAC
This sequence comes from uncultured Clostridia bacterium, assembly GCA_937907305.1. Lineage (GTDB taxonomy): Bacteria > Bacillota > Clostridia > Oscillospirales > Ruminococcaceae > Angelakisella. The sequence goes on from CALERQ010000132.1 coordinate 1,621, forward strand.
ACCGCCCGGCTGTGGCGGTGTTTTTTTATGTCACGGGGAGGGCTGCTTCGGGGAAGACCGTGCCAGGCCAGGGTGGGGCGCAGCCCGGCGGCTTCGCCGCCTAAGGCGCGGGCCCTCCGGGCCCGCGCCTACCGCCGCCTGCGGCGGCGGTAGCTGCGCCCCACCTTGCCCCCTGCACCGGCCAACAAAAAAGAGCCGCCTTTTGGCAGCCCCTATCCCGCGCCGCTTACCCCAGCAGCGCCACGATAATGGAATTACTCAGCAAAAATCCTCGGTCGGTCAGCGCAATGTGTTCTCCGTCCGCCCGCAGCAGCCCAGCCTTTTGCAGCGGCTCCGCCCGCCGCAGCAGGGCGGCATAGTCCTGCCCGTAGCGGGCCGCCAGCACCGGGGTCAGTCCCTCCGCCAGCCGCAGAGAAAGCATCAGCGCTTCCTCCCAGTCCCCGCCGGGACCGTCATCCAGCGGCAGCTGCCACACATCCTCCGCCGCCATAAAGGCCGATAGATCCTCCGCAAAGCGGAACCGTCGCCCGTCATAGTAGCTGGCCGCCCCCGGTCCAATGCCCAGGTATTCGCCCAGCCGCCAGTATACCGTGTTGTGCCGGCTCTCATATCCTGGGTATGCCGCGTTGCTGATCTCATAATGCCGCAGTCCCGCCTGTTCCAGCACCTTATAGTAGGCCAGATAGCACTCCGCCGCTGTGTCCTCATCGGGGCAGCGCTGTGCCATTCCCATCCGGTCAAAGGCCGTCCCGGTCTCAATTTTCAGCAGGTAGGAGGAAAGATGCGGTACTTCCAGCGAAAGGCCATACTCGGCCAATCGCGCCGCCTTTTCGGGGGTCTGTCCCGGTGTCGCCAGCATAAAATCCACCGAGATATTCCTAAATCCCGCCGCTTTCGCCATCGCCACCGCCGCTTCGCCCTCCGCTGCGGTGTGGCCGCGCCCCAGCAGCCGCAGCATCTCATCCTCACAGTCCTGCAGGCCAAAGGAGATGCGGTTAAAGCCCGCTTCCCGCAGTTTTTCCAGCAGCTCCGGCGTCACGGTTCCCGGGTTCGCTTCCACCGTGATCTCAGCATCCGCTGCCACCGGCCACCGGCGGCGTACCGCCTCCAGCACGGTGATAAGCCCCGTCCCCAGCAGGGTCGGCGTCCCCCCGCCAAAGTAGACGGTCTGTATTTCATAATCCTCCAGCGGGGCGGTTTCCACCGCCCGCACCAGCGCCGCCGTGTACGGCTCCCGCAGTGAAAGGTCACAACCGCTGTAAAAGCCGCAGTACCCACACCGGCTACGGCAAAACGGCACATGGAAATATAGGCTTACCGGCTTCATGGAGACAGCTCCTTTCAACTTATGCTTGTGTGTTCCTGAGCCGGAGAAGGTTTACTGCAGGATGCGGTAACCTCCTGTTCACTGGGGATGCTGGCAACGCCGCCGTGGTGCTGGGTGGAAAGGCTGGCGGCGCAGCAGGCGAACCGCGCGATAGCGGTCATCTCCTCCACCGACAGTACTTCCGGTGCTTTGCCAAGCTTCAGCAGTCGGCTCATGACGCTGCCGCCGAAGATATCTCCCGCGCCGGTGGTATCCACCACATGAATGCCGGTGGGGGCGGCGACCGTGCCGGAACCGCTGCGGTTGGCAAAGTGACAGCCCCGGGGACCCAATGTGATATAGATAAGGCGAGCGCCGTACTCGCGCAGCAGCTTTTGCGCCGCTGCCTGTGGAGAGATGTGCCACAGGCAGTCTACTTCCTCATCGCTGATCTTGATAATATCCGCCTGCCGCAGCCCCCATTCTATCTGCTCTGCCGCGGCGGCTTCATTTTGCCACAACGGTTTGCGGAGGTTAGGATCGAAGCTGATGAGCTTGCCTTGTGCCTTGGCATAGGCGACTGCCTGCTGTGTTGCCGCCCGTGCGGGTTCGTCTGTTAAACTTAGCGTGCCGAAATGGAACACCCGGCAGGAGTCGATCAGGCTATAATCCACCTCGTGCTCGGTCAGGCAGGTATCGGCGCCGGGCTTACGGGCAAAGCTGAACTCCCGATTCCCGGCGGCATCCAGCGTGACGAATGCCATGGTCGTGAAGACTGATGGATCCTTTACGATGCCCTGAGTCGCAATACCGCAGTTGTTGGCGGTCTGAATGAGCAGACGCCCGAAGCGGTCATCGCCGACCTTTCCAATCATTGCGGTGGAGCAGCCGTATTTTTGCAGGGCGGCAAGAAAATTGCAGGGTGCGCCGCCCGGCTGGGCTTTTAGTGTGGGGTAGCCGGCGGCATCAGTGGTCACCGGCGCAAAATCAATGAGCATTTCACCCAAAGCAACGACATCGAACATGGGGGAACTCCTTTCTGTTATAGGGGGAGGGTGGAAATGAGAAGTATGCATGGGAGCTTTGACGCTTTGCGATGAAGGCGGAGATAATAGCTTCCAATTTTTCCCTTAGCGTTCCTGGTAATGCCCATTGCGGCGCCCGACCTGTTAACCATATGAAAAAACAAAGCTGGAATACTATTAAGTGCTTTGGCCCTGTTCCAGCGCATGGATCATTGAATCGATGCCCAATAGTGCCGTGTGGCAGCTGGCAGTTTTCCGGAAGGCAGGCGTGTAATAAATATTGTTGTCAGCATCGAAACAGAATTCTTCGGCAGTGAGTTCTTTCACCTCAAGTGCCAACAGACCATTTCCAAGGAAACGGCGCATGAAATCGATTCCGGCGCACATGGCAGCGATAGGTTTCTTCCTGCTGATAAAATGAGTGACGCATGCCGCTATCGTGTCAGAGCTCTTATAATTGTTCAACAAACCGATTCCACCGGGGATAATCAATGCATCATATTCCTCAAAAGCAATTTCACGAATATCTTTTATGCGTCCTCTGCACAATGCGGGCAGCTTCTAAAAGGACATTCCGCTTTTCTGTCATCTGCTCGGTCAGGTGGCTAACCGATGGAACGGAGATATCTTCTGCAATAGGAGTGTAAACACAGCCGTATTTGTCAAGTGTGGCATAGGTTAGGATTACTTCTTCGATACAGGAGCCATCACCAAGTCCACAGCCAGCCAATAAAACTAAATACTTCATTTATTTTCACTTTCATTTTGTTTTTTCTTTATAGGCTTCGGCATCTATTTTGCCGTCCGCGGTAATCTCAATGAGGCGGCCCTTCTTTTTATTGACGGAATTGAGTGAAGCCAGCATTTCCAGAACGATGGAAGAAAGCTCCTTGATCTTGACCTCCGGAACTTACAGCTGCCCAATGGGGCACTGGTTGGAGCAGTAGTAATTGCACAGCGAGGGACGCTTATACTTTTCCGCCATCGTGATGACCTCATCAGGGCGGGGGAGGGACTTGCCGCTCTCGATTTTCTCGATGCGTTCCGGCATGATGGTCTCAAGAAGCTCACTGGCTTTTTCGCGAGACAACCCCAGCTCCTCACGGATCAGCTGATACGTGTTTTTGTTTTCTTTGTTTGAGGCTCTGCCCATGGAGGTGCCCTCCTTTGCGGTACTTTGTCTGCATCATACCGCAAAAAGGGCTTGATTGCAAGAAGGGCTTTTCAGTCTCGGCGGTGGGGGTGAAATTAGGACAAGGCAGACAGGTAGCTGCGCAGGGCATCCATGCCGCAGATCTCGGTATCCCGCAGGCTGCCGGTTTTTGCCGTTTCCTCGGTACATCCGCAAATAACCACACGGTACCGCCGGCTACTCTCCGGATGGCTTCCATCCGCTGTGACAAGAACATACGGGAATGGGTCTCCATCGTGGTACCGGTCAAACCCTTCCCTTTCCAACGCGGTGAGCTCTTCGTTGGTCAGTGTAACGGTTTTTATGGTATCCACCCAGCCCAATGGATTAAAGGTGCTGATGATGACATCATTCACCGGGCCCTTAAACAGCCGCCCGTTGACACCCTGGTCATTTTCCTTCCCATTGTGGTAGCCGCCCAGCGAAATCAGCGCACAGTCGGCATCTGCCGCCGCCATAAAGGCCTTTCCCACCAGCGCGGCCGTTTCCACCAGTGTCAGGTCCTCTGGGAAAACGGTACAGATGCCGGGTTCCTCCTGCAGGGAATCCAGCAGGGTGCGTTCCATCACGGCAATGACCTTTTCACCGGTCGATCTTCCCGCACACCATTCGCGGCATTCCTCGCCCACGGGGACGATAATATCCTCCCAGCCTTTATAGGTCAGCGGCGCGCTGAACCCGGCGTTCAGCATGTTTACCACATCCAGGTATTCCTCGGCAGGGAAAGCCCCACTCTCCTCCAGCGGCAGCAGCTGGGAGCTATCTCCCGCTAAAACGCGCTGCCCCTTTTCCGTGGAAATAAAGTCCATAAACTTCAGGGCGTCCGCCAGCTTCTGCTTATTGCGGGGGATCTCCAGGCCGGCGCTGAGCCCGAAATAGCAGGCGGTATTGGTAATATACCGGTTGCTGGAGCCATCCAGACTGAGCCACGGCATCAGGCCATACTGGTCGCCGCTGCCGTCTGTATTCTGGCTGAAGCGGAACGCGCTGCCGGAAACAAGAAATGCCGTATCGCCTTTGGCGAACGCTTCCTTTGCTTCCTTCGAGGTCATCCCGCAGCAACCGCCGTTTATCATCCCCAGGTCGATCCACCGCTGCATATAGGCGATGGTATCTGCCCATTTTTCACCGGCAGAGGCCTGGCCCCGCAGGAATTCCTCCTCCCAGTCCAAGCCCTCCGGCGTGCGCAAAAAAACGGTATCCGCCAGATTGAAAAGATACTGAAAGCCGTTTCCGGCAAGCCCCATATTGGTCGCCGAGACCTTGACTCCGGCCTCACGGATCTTTGGCACCAGTGCCTCCAGCTCGTAAAAGCTTGTTGGGACTTCCCATCCATGCTTTTCAAACAGTGTCTTGTTATAGTAAATGCCCAGTACCGAAAAATTGCACGGCAGCAGATAGATGGAGCCATCCACGCTGCATTCATTCAGCCGGGAGACCGCGTACCTTGAGCTGAATTCGTACCCGGACAGATCAATCAGGCGCTCCTTCTGCAGATCAGCCTCCGGCAGGACCTTTGTCGTATAAATATCCGGGATCTCTCCCACATCCAGCAGCCGGTGACCATACTCGGTCATATTGGCACCCCGGTAGCTGATAAATTCCAGATTGATCTCCGGATACTCCTCCTTCAGTGCCATTTCCAGCGCCGTGTCGTTATAGTAACCGGTCAGGATGGTCAGCGGTTCGTGCGCCGGCTCCGAAAAGTCGGCGCAGCCGGCCAGAAGACCCATCGCGATGACGGTCGCGATGAAAGCCGGCAGTCGTTTGTTTTTCACCAAGTTAGCGGCCCCCTTAGGCTGTTTTCTTTCTTTTTGTACTTCATCAGTGTTGCTGTCAACACCTTTCCGCGGATCGGTTTGGAGAGATGCTCAGTCATGCCGGCGGCCAGCGATTTTTGAATATCCTCATCAAAAGCCTTTGCCGTCATGGCGATGATGGGAACAAGCGTGGCATCGGGGCGGGCCAGCATGCGGATCGTCTTTGCCGCCTCCAGCCCGTCCATCACCGGCATCATCACATCCATCAGGATCACATCGATGCTGCCGGGACGGGAACTCTTGAACAGGTCTACCGCCATTTCCCCGTCATCGGCCATCATTACCGTGGCCCCGGCTTTTACCAGCAGGTGCTCCGCTATGTCGCAGTTCATCTTGTTGTCGTCGCACAGCAGCACGGTCATGCCCCGCAGTGGGGTAGGGGGCAGCGCCTCCTGCTCCGGTTCAACTTTTGCCGTCAGGGCCTTTTCGCTTACCGTAAACGGCAGGTCGATGGTAAAACAGCTGCCCTCATTCACTTGGCTGCTGATATCGATGGTGCCCCCCATTTTATCAAGCAGCTTTTTCACTATGGACATTCCCAGCCCTGTGCCTTCACACCCGGCGTGAATATGATCGCCCGCTTGAGAAAACGGCTCGAAGATATGCTCCAGGAAGCTCTCACTCATCCCGATGCCGGTATCGGAAACGATGAACCGGTAGCGCGCGGTCGTCTCATCACAGGCCAGCTCTTCCGCCTCCAGGGTCACACACCCGCCCTCCGGGGTGTATTTCACGGAATTTCCCATCACATTGACAAGTATCTTGCGCAGATATATGTCGCACCCGATCAGATATGGATGCTGAAGTCCTGCGCAGAGGTATGTAAAGGTAAGGCCGTGCTGCCGCGCGGAGCTGCGGATAATGGAACAGCAGGCATTCAAGACTGTTCGGATATCAAATGCCTTTTGATTATCCGCGGCAGGGGTGCTCTCCAGCCGGCTCATATCCAGCACATCATTTATCAGGGCGTTCAGGTGGTTGGAGGCTGTTTTGATGCCGGAAAGACAGCTCGCTACCTCATCTGTCAGCGCTGGGCTTTCCTCGGCCCGCTCCACCATGCCTATGATGGCGTTCAGCGGGGTGCGCAGGTCATGGGACATGTGCGAAAGGAACTCGCTTTTGGCCGAGTTTGCGCTTCTGGCCTCCTCGGCCGCATTCTTCAGCGCGGCGTTCAGTTCCTGCTGCTGTTGCGCCCGCTGCTTTGTATTGACGGCCGAAATGAAGCAATAGACAACGATGGATGCGATGGCAATGCCGATAAAGGACAGAATGACCGCATTGTCCACCGTTGTTTTCAGCAGGCGCTCTGCTCCGCTGCTCAGCTGGCTGGTGGGGATGATGATCGCCACAGCCCAGTCCGGCAGGGTAATGGGCGCCATGGAAACAAAGCAGTTCACATTCTCGTGTTGAAACTCGAAGGTCTCCGCCGGGTCGTACTGCAGGCTTTCTTCCAGGATGTCATAGCTTCCGCCGTGCAGGAACTCAACATTCTTCAGCAGCCGCATGATATTGGCGGCATTGCTGAAGAACCCGGTATTATTCTGACGGTAGACGCACCGGCCATCGTGCTGGATCAGGAAAATGTCCGCCGAGTCATCATAGCTGGTGCAGGAAAGCGCCGAAGAATACACATCCGGCGGCAGGATCATTGCGGTATGGGTGATCTGTGTGCCGTCCCGTAGTGCCAGGGGCGCATCCAGGCGGTGCAGGAAGATCATGTATTCCTTTTCAGAATCGAAGGTGACCGAGGCAATGATGACCTGCCGGGTGTTTGTCCCCTCCCGCAGCAGCTCGATATTCTTGAACAAACCGATGGAGCCGTTGGAAACATAATAGTTCGTTTTTGCATCGATGACCGCCAAAAAGCAATCCTGTCCCTTCATGCCATTCTCCGCCTCCGCCAGAAAAGACGCAAGCTCTTCGCGGCTGTCTATCTGGGAACAAAGCATATGGCTGAACGCGGCGTCCGATACATCCCACGAATAATCACAGATGGAATTGACCGTTTTGGCGATCTGTTCGGTCAGCTCGCCCAGGCTTTCGCGTCGTTCCTCGTACAGCTCATTCTGCACGGTCCGAAAGACAGAGCAAACAATCAGGGCAAAGGCCGCAAACAGCAGGATAATGAGCCCAAGGCCGAAGGTAAAGGATAACCGTAGCTTGTTCTTCTTCATCGCCTACACCACGCTGTGCTTTGAGAGATAACTGCGCATTCTGCACATCTTCTCTTTATATTCCAGCACCTTTTGCTGTATGGCCTTTCGACTTTTGGCTCGGATGAGCACCGTGTCACCGTTCTGCAGCAAAAAGCTTTCGTTGGCCTCGCTTACATAATTCATGTTCACCAGGTAGCTTTGGTGGCAGCGCAGGAACCGTGTGTCGTCCAGCTCTTCCTCTATCTCGGTCAGCTTTTTGTAGACATTGTATACCCGGCCGTCAGCCCGGTGCAGGAGGCATTTGGTATTGCTGCTTTCTACATACATGATCTCATTGACCGGGATAAACTTGATGGCAGATTTCTGGATGAGCCCATAGCTGCCGTATTGATATTCCGGCAAAAGCCGGTCCAGCGTATGCCGGATATCCTTTATCCGGTACGGTTTTACGATATATCCGGCAGCATACACGCTGTAGCTTTCCAGTGCGTACTCGGCGCTGGCGGTGCAGAAGATGATCCTTCCGCGGTAGGAAAGCTCCCGCAGCTTCTTTGCGATGGCCAGCCCGAAGGAGTCCTCCATAAACAGGTCAAGAAAGATGATGTCAAATTCCATCCCTTCGGTGACATCATAGTAAAGCGTCGTCCCCCGGTCGTATAGCGTAAATTCGCAGCTGATCGCCGCTTTGGAAAAATACTTTTTCAGCAGACTTTGCAAAACGCCCCGCTCCATCTCACTGTCATCACAAATTGCCAAACGCATAGTAACTGGTCCTTTCTGGATGATGAAGCGCCTGGTCAGTGCCTCACCATATAGAGTTCATCCGCTATGATATCTCCCAAATGCACCGGGTCCACCTCGCCGTCATTCAGCTTGTCCCGCAGCGCCTTCAGCCATGCCAGGTCATCCGATACATCATAAATACAGTTGTGGATCTCCATCACACCGTCCCGCAGGGAGCAGGCGCATACCCCGTACAGGGCATCTCCGGTCTGGCCGGCCGCTTTCTCGTTTTTGCTGATCACATAATAGTTTACCATGGTTCTTTCCTCCTCAATACTCTCTAAAAACACCTGGTTTGGTGCTTCCTGCTTTGGTGTCTTGATTGTAGCAGAACAAAGAGAGAAAAGGAGGTAAATATTGATTTTGGCGCTTTTTTCGGGGAAATCGGCAGGAAACAGCCGCAATCGATTTATTCTGCTGGTTAAATTCCGTTTATCAATTCATGGATCGCATCGATCACACATTCATATTCCTCGGTCAGCTGCCGCAGCAGCTCCGGTGAGGGAGACTGCCCTTCCCGCATGGCCCTGCACAGTGCCGCAGCGCAATTGCCCAACCGGTCCAGGCCAAAGTTATAGCTCAAGCCCTTTAGCGTGTGCGCCGCGCGGAAGGCCCTCTGCCGGTCGCCGTCCTTCAGACTCTGCATCAGCACAGTGTAGGAGGGATCGTTCTCAAATCCCGGCAAATAAAATTTTACAATGTCTAGATCCTCCAATCGCTCCAGTACATCGGAAAGGTCTCCCCCGACTGCCGCGTAGAATTTCGACATTGCCACTTCTTCCGTATTTGGCTCGCGCACAAAAATTACCCTTTCTGCTATCAAATTTACTGCTGATTCTGTAATATAGCTTTCCAGGCTGAAAATCAAGAGAACTTTGTCGAAAAATAACGCTTTATGATGAATAATCTGAATGGAAAATTATTAAATTATTTTCTTTTGTAATATCAGGGCGTATAAGAGTCTCATTAGGGACACCAATGATTGAATGCCTAATGCAAGCAGTCCCCGGCCATGACGGCCGGGGACTGCTGTGCTGTATAGAGGTTATTTGAGAAGGTCAGAAGGGAAGATCAAATCATACAAGGTCGGCCTTGAGACCGGGGATACGGGCAGAAGCTTTGGTGAGCAGCTCACGGCCCACTGCGGCTGCGTAGTCCCGTTTTTCTTCCTCGTTCACTTTGGTCAGGCGACCGTTCTTTACAACGGTTTCGCCATTGACCACAACGGTTTCGATCATGCGGGCATCGCCGCTGAGGACAATGCAGTCCACCGGATCGTTGCAACCGCCGGCATATTGCAGCTGATCCCAGTTCATGAGGGTGAAATCCGCTGCCATGCCGGGTGCCAGATGACCGATATCATCACGCCCCAGGGCGGCGGCGCCGCCAGCTGTGGCAAGGTACAGGATATCCTCACAGCCGATGGAGTCATCGCCCCAGCTGAGACGGTTGAGCAGATAGCTGACGCGGATCTCCTCCATCATGCTGGCGGAGTTGCTGCTGGCAGCACCATCCACGCCAATGCCGAAGCGCTTGACGCCGGCACGCAGCAGATCCGGGATGCGGCAGGAGCCGGAGCTGAGGTACATGTTGGAGATGGGACAGGTGGAGATACCGGTGTTGGTATCCGCCATCAACTGCACTTCCTCATCATTGAGGTGGATGCAGTGGGCATAGTAGAAACGGTCGCCCAGAAGATCGTGGCGGCGGAACCACTCGGCGGGACGGCAGCCATAGTGCTCTTCCACAAAGGCCACTTCGCCGCGGCTTTCCGCCAGGTGTCCATGCACCTTGATATCCAGCTTTTCGGCCAGATCGATGGTAGCACGGACGATTTCTTCCGTTTCATAATAGGCGATGCTGGGGCCGATGCCTACCTGGCACATCGAGAAACGGGAAGGATCGTGGTACTTCTTTACCAGGCGCTCGGCATCGCCCATGACGCCTTCGATGCTGTCTACCACTTCGGGAGGGACAATATCGCTGGTGACGGAGTGGTAGCTGCGCACCGGATGGAAGCGGATGCCCAGTTCCTTGGCTGCTTCGATCTCGGCATCCACCAGGCAGGTAACGCCGACGGGGTGGGGATACCACAGGTCATTGGAAGTGGTGATACCGGTTTTCAGCCCCTCGCCCAGTGCCACATATACACCGGCACGGGCCACATCGGTATTCAGGTCCTTATAGATCTCATACATGGTGGTGAGCCAGGGCTCCAGGCGCAGGCCCTGGGTGGCCTTGATATTGCGGATGAGGGTCTGCCAGGTGTGATGATGGGTATTGACAAAGCCGGGCAGGATAACGCGGCCGCTGGCATCTACGGTTTCATCGATGGTGACGGTATCACCAAGGGTATCCTTGAGATTTTTGCCGATGGCTTTGATCTCCTTGCCGCTGATGAGCAGATCCGCATGACGGTAGCGGCGGCGCTCCTCATCCATGGTGATGATCCAATCGGCATTTTGGTACAGTACAGTTTTCATAATGTTTTCTCCTTTCGCCGGGATCAGGCGGCCTTTTCTTCCTTTTTCTCAGGCAGGATGAGGCTGAGAACAACAGCGGTAATGGCGGTGCCAGGTACGCCGCTGAGCAGGCTGGAGGCCCAGAAGGGCAGAGCCGCGAGAGCATCGGAGGCAGCGCTGAAGCCAACGCCGACAGCCAGGGAAATGGCAACGATGGTGGTGGTACGGGCAGTGAGGGGGCCGCCATTGTGGATGACATTCATGCCGGAAACCAGAATGGTGCCGAAAGCGGAGAGTGCCACGCCGCCCAAAACAGCGGAAGGAATGCAGGAGAATACGGCGCAGAGTTTGGGGCAGAGACCGCAGAGACCTACCACGCCGCCGGCGATGGCGGTAACATAGCGGCTGGTAACACCGGAAAGACCGCACAGCCCGATATTGGCGCTGCCGCTGATGACGGGAACCATATTGAACATGGAAGAGATAACGCTGCCAACGCCCTGGGCCAGTACACCGCCCTTGGTCTCGCGGTTGGTGGGCAGGCTGTTCTTGGCCAGCATGGAAGCGGTGGTCTGGTCGCCCATCAGCTCAACCAGGGCAATGAAGCACAGGATGGTGATAGAAATGATCGGGCCAAGCTCAAATTTGATGCCAAAGTGCAGGGGCTGGGGAATACGGATCCAAGCTTCTTCGGCAATGGGAGAGAGATCCAGCTTGCCAAAGGCGGCAGCCGCGGCGCTCATGACCAGAATGGCGATGAGGGGAGAAGCCTTGGAGAGGAAGTTCTTGCTGCAGAAGTGGTTGAGCAGGACCATGATAATGATGGTGCCGGCAGCCAGCAGCAGGTTGATGGGATCGCCGTAATCGGCGGAGCCTACACCGCCTGCGCAGTAGCCGATGCCAACGCTGCAAAGGCTGAGACCCAGGGCCATGACGACCGCACCGGTGATGTAGGGTTTGAACAGGATGGAAAGCTGCTTATGCAGGCCGGTCCACAGAATGGTGGTGATAATGCTGCCAACGAGGCAGGCGCCAGTGAACGCCGCCAAACCATACTGGGCACCCAGCGCGATGCCGGGAGCAACGAATACAAAGCTGCACTCCAGCGGAATGGGCAGGCGCGCACCGATGGGGCCGACGCCAATGGTCTGCAGCAGCGTGGCGATACCGGTGACGAGCAGGCAGCCGGCCACCAGAATGGTGATCTCGCTGGCGGAAAGGCCGATGCCGGCGCCAATAAGCAGCGGAACAGGCAGAACATTAAAAACGAGAACGACGATCTGCTGGATACTCAGCGGGACCGTTTCTTTGATGGGCGGGCAGTCATTCAGACCGTAGCCGACGGGGATCTTTGACATAGGGGACAACTCCTTCCAAAACATCAGATCTTTTTGTAACATCAAGCGCTTGCTTCTTAATGTAACATTATTTATCTGTTACATATGCATCTTAGCAAGGATTCGCCAAGATTTCAATAGTTTTTTGCGTTTCCGCTAATATTTCAGCGGAATGGACAACATTTTGATGTAACATTTGTTCATTGTTACATTCATATCAAACAAAAGCCGGAGAGCGGCGGCCCTCCGGCTGGAATTTACTTCATAATGAAGAGCTTTTTGGGGCAGAGGGAGGCGCATAGGCCGCAGCCGGTGCAAGCGGCAGCATCGACCACGATGCCATTTTCCCCCAGGGAAATAGCATTATAAAGGCAGGCACCCACACAGCGCGCCCGGCAGCCATCGGGGCAGATGCCATCGCAGGGAGCGGCCATTTTGGCCCGCAGCAGGCGCTCCGGCAGCTCCTCAAAAGCGGAAAGAGAAGCGAGTGCTTTGCCGCGCAGTTCATCCAGGGAAGAATAGCCCTTTTCCCGCAGCCAGCCCTCCAGCTTGCGCAATGTTTCAGTGATGTGCCTATAACCTTGCAGCATGATGGCGGAGCCCATCTGTACCGTGGTGGCGCCCATCATCAGGAATTCGATGACGCTGTGCCAGTCCTCCACGCCGCACATCGCGGCGATCTCGCAATCGGCCAGCTGGTGCAGTACCGCCGTAGCCGCCAGAGAAAGCGGCCGCAGATGGCTGCCGGTGTAGCCGCCAATCGCGGCCATTTCACAGCGGGCATTTTCAATATCCACGCCGTTGATGCCCTCCAGCGATTCAATGGCGCTGATGGCGCGGGCGCCATTCTGGGTGATTTGGCGGGCAAAAGCGGGATTGAGCGCCGCATGGTGCGGCAGCCGCACGGTGACGGGGATTTCCACGGCCGAGGTGACGCCGCGTACCATCTCACCGATCTCTTCCGGCCGGATGCTGATGTCTTCCAGCTTGGTGCCAATGGGGGTAAAGCAGCACAGTTCCAGCGCATCTGCCCCCAGGCGCTGCATGCGGCTGGCCAGGTATCGCAGCTCGGAAGGAGTCGTTCCCCGGATGTTGCAGATGAGGAAGGCATCGCCTTTTTGCAGGCGCTCTACCTCCTGCTCCACATCCTCCAGAGTCATGGTGCTATATAAGGTGGTATTGTAAACTTCGCCCTGACGGTAAAAGACGCGCGGGCTGACGATGTGGCTTTTTTCCAGGGTGATGGTTTCGGTAACAACAGCCGCCGCAC
>CALERQ010000133.1 GCA_937907305.1 uncultured Clostridia bacterium
AGCGTATTTTGGTTCCTTTTGTACGAACAAAAGGAACGCCCCGGCGGCGAGCCGTACAGGCTGTCACCCTGTGGTGACTCCGCGACGCCGATAGGCGAGAAAAAACTTCATATCGGCAATCCCTCCGTCACGGCTGCGCCGTGCCACCTCCCTTTACACAAGGGAGGCCCCGCCGAAGGCGACCACAAACCCTGCCCTTTCATCGCCTTTGAATCCTTTTGGCGGAAAAGTGTTATTACAGGTCCGAGTCATAGTTCGGCTCAATGGTCAGCGTCACATTTTTCATGGGCTGGGCCAGCGCCGGCTCGGTATAGAGCCGCCACAGCAGCTCCCGCATCCGGGGGCTGTTTTTGCCCTTGATGAGCAGCTTGTACCGGTAGCGGCCGGCCACCCGCAGCACCCCGGCCGGCGCCAGCCCCAGCAGCCGCACCGGCAGCTCCGGGTATTCGGCGGGCAGCAGCCGCTCCAGCAGGGTAAGCACCGCCTGTCCCGCCCGCTTCACCTCGGCCTCGTTCTCTCCCCAAAAGCCCAGGCAGTACAGCCGGCAGAACGGGGGATACAGCAGCAATTTGCGGGTCTCCACCTCGGTTTTGTAAAAGGCCGGGTAATCCTGCCTTGCCGCGGCGGTCAGTACCGGGTGGTCGGGCTGATAGGTCTGTAAAAAGGCCCGGCCGGGCAGCTCCCGGCGGCCGCTGCGCCCCACCACCTGGGTGATGAGGCTGAAGGTCCGCTCGTAGCTGCGGAAATCATCGGCATACAGCATCTGGTCGGGAGTTAAAACTCCCACCAAGGTCACTTTGGGGAAATCCAGTCCCTTGGTCACCATCTGTGTCCCGATGAGAATATCGTAATCTCCCCGGCCAAAGGCCGAAAGGAGCTTTTGGTGGCTGTCCTTGCGCATGGTGGTGTCCTGGTCCATGCGCAGAATTCTTGCCTGCGGAAAGCGAATCTTCAGCGCTTCCTCCACCTTTTGGGTCCCCACGCCGGAGTACCGCATCAGGCGGCTGCCGCAGTGGGGGCAGGCCTTGGGCACCTCGGTGCTGTACCCGCAGTAGTGGCACATCAGCCGGCCGTTGGCCGCGTGGAATTTAAGGCTGATGGAGCAGTGAGGGCATTCCAGCGGCTGGTGGCAGCTCATGCAGGTCGCCGTGGCGGAATAGCCCCGCCGGTTCACAAAAAGGATGCTCTGTTCGTCCCGCTGGAGATTCTGCAAAAGCTGCTCGCACAGCTCCTCGCTCAGGGCTTCGGCAGCCATCGGCCGCTCCCGCAGGTCCAGGATGGTGACCTCCGGCAGGGGGACACCGCCGTAGCGCTTGGTCAGTTTGGCCAGCAAATACTCGCCCTTTTGGGCCCGGTAGGCGGTCTCTATGCTGGGGGTGGCGGAGGCCAGAACACACAGTCCCCGGTGGCGCCTGGCCCGCAGCCGGGCAATTTCACAGGCATCGTAGCGGGGAGCGCGTTCGCTGCGGTAGGTGTGCTCCTGCTCCTCATCCACGATGATAAGGCCCAGGTTTTCCACCGGCGCGAAAACCGCCGAGCGGGTCCCCACCACCACATCCACCTCTCCCCGGCGGATGCGTTTGTATTCATCCAGCCGCTCACTGAGGGAAAGGGCGCTGTGAATGACCGCCACCCGGCGGCCGAAAGCCGCCAAAAACCGGCGGATGGTCTGCGGGGTCAGCGAGATTTCCGGGACAAGGACAATGCACCGCCGGCCCTCGGCCAGCACCCGGTGGGCCAGGGTGAGGTAAACGGCGGTTTTTCCGCTGCCGGTCACCCCGTACAAAAGGCCGGTCCGGCCGCCCTCCCGGTAGCCTTGCCACAGTGTTTCCACCGCGGCGGCCTGTTCCTCGGTCAGGGCGGGGGGCGCCTCCACAGGGATGGTCTCTTCCTTCAGCGGGGTGCGCAGAACTTCCTGCTCGTAGGTTTCGGCCACGCCCTGCTGTACCAGCTTTTCCACCACGCCGCGGGTCACCCCCGCAAAGTAGCAGATCTCCCGGATGCTGCCACAGCCCACCTGCCCCAGCAGCTCATAGACCTGCTGCTGCTTGGGGGTCAGTTTTTCCGGCTCGGCTCCGGTCAGGCGCACCATTTGCAGGGTCTTATCGCCCACCCGGCGCTCCACCACTTCCTCCCGCCGTAAAAGGCCCAGGGATTCCAGCCGCTCCAGCGGCAGCGCGGAGAGGGTAAGCCCCAGCATTTCGGCCAGGTCGGCGGCAGGCAGGGGCTTGCGGCGGGGCCGCAGAACGGAGAGCAACTGCTGCTCGGTGAGGGAGAGGTCCTCCGGCTGGGGCACGCCGCGCGCCAGCGACCAGCCCGTGAGCCCGCGCAGGCCATAGCCGGCGGGGATGAGCACGGACAGGGCATCGAACCAGGTGCAGAAGGTGTTTTCCCGCAGCCAGCGCAGCAGGAACAGCCCTTCCTCGGTGAGGACGGGTTCTTCCTCCAGCGGGGCGGCGATGGGCTTGAGGGTGGCGTGCGCGGCTTCTTCGGCCAGCTCCACCACCAGCCCGATGCGGCGGCCGTGCCCAAAGGGCACCAGCACCCGCACCCCGGGGCAGAGGGGCATCCCCTGGGGGATGGCGTAATCGAAAAGTTTATCAAAACGGCAGGTGGTTTTTTCCACCGCTACCCGGGCAACAGGGGCCAAACCGCCTACCTCCTTTTTGGCTGAATGGGGGACTGAAAAGGCCTTTCACTAATACGGCAAAATGGCCGCTTTTTTGCATGTGAAAGGTTAATATTTCACTTTTTTTAATGGAAAGTTTACAGAATAGGTAAATACTGGGCGATATTTATATAGGATGTGGATTTATTAAGAAAATGTTTGCTGGGATTTATTATGGCATTTTGGGGCGAGTTTGTAGTCGCCTGGCGGCGGGGCGGGGCCTTTTACAAAGGCATCACCTGCACGCCTGCCCGGCGTGGGCCTCCT
>CALERQ010000134.1 GCA_937907305.1 uncultured Clostridia bacterium
TTGACCTTCTCAGTCAATTTCAAGTGAATGCTGTTCAATTTTCAAGGTGCATCTTGCTGTCTTACCCGACAGCTTTTATATCATACCACAGCGAAAAGCCGGTGTCAATCATTTTTTTACGGTTTTCTTTTCTTTTTTTGCTATTGAAATACCCCCTTTATAATGGTATATTTGTGGTGGTTTTAACAATCTGTTTCTTTCATTAAAAGGAGGAACCAATGATGTATGATGTTGCTGTCATCGGCTGCGGGATAGTGGGCGCCGCTGCTGCCTACGAGCTGAGCCGGTACAACTGCCGCGTGCTGGTGCTGGAGGCCAAAAACGATGTGGCCAATGTGACCACCAAAGCCAACAGCGCCATTCTGCACGCGGGATATGACCCCACCCCCGGCACCCTGATGGCCGAGACCAATGTGCGCGGCGTGGCGCTGGCCAAGGAGCTGTGCGAAAAGCTGGATGTGGAGCGGGAAGAGATCGGCTCGCTGGTGCTGGCCTTTGGTGAGAAGGACGAACGCCACCTGGAGAAGCTTTACCGTCAGGGCCTGGAAAACGGCGTGCCGGGTATTGAGCTGCTGACCGCCGATGAAGTGCGTGCGCTGGAACCGAATGTGAGCGATAAAGTGACCGCCGCGCTGTATGCCCCCACCGCCGCCATCGTAAGCCCGTGGGAATACGCGCTGGCGCTGGCTGAGACCGCTGTGGTGAACGGCTGCGAGCTGCGGCTTTCCGCCCCCGTTACCGGCATAGACCGCACTGGAGAGGGCTATCGCCTGCATACCCCCAAGGGGGATTTTGAGGCGCGGTACATTATAAATGCCGCCGGGCTGCACTGCGATAAGGTGCACGAAATGGTGGGCGGCACCGGCTTTACCGTGCGGGGCGTGCGTGGCGAATATTATATAATGGATAAATCGCAGGGGCATATGGTGGAGCATGTTATTTTCCAGTGTCCCAATGAAAAGGGCAAGGGCGTACTGGTTGCCCCCACCGTTCACGGGAATTTGATCGTTGGACCCAGCGCCGATGCCGTGGAGGATGTGGAAAGCGTAGCCAATACCGCTTTTGGTTTGGAGGAAGTGCGCGCCGCGGCTGCCCGCAGCGTACCGGATCTCAACTATCGGGAGAGTATCCGCAATTTTTCCGGCGTGCGCTGCTATACCCAGCAGGAGGACTTTATCATAGAGGAATCCAGGCAGGCCCCCGGCTTTATCAATCTGGCCGGCATCCGTTCCCCGGGGCTTTCCGCCGCGCCTGCCATAGCGGAAAAAGCGGTGAAGCTGCTGCGGGGCTGCGGCCTGGAAACGGTAGAAAAAGAGCACTTTACCGATACCCGCAAGCGCACAGTGTTCCGGCACCTTTCCCCCAGGGAAAAGGCCGCTCTCATCAAGGAAAACCCGCTGTACGGCCGGGTTATCTGCCGGTGCGAGACTGTCACCGAGGGGGAGATCGTGGAGGCGCTGCACCGGCCCATCGTTCCTACCTCCATTGATGCCATCAAGCGGCGCTGCAATGCCGGCATGGGCCGCTGCCAGGGCGGCTTCTGCGGGCCGCGCGTGCACGAGATCATTGCCCGGGAGCTGGGCCTCCCCAAGGAGCAGGTGCTGATGGACGAGGAAGGCAGCTGGCTGCTGTGCGGCGAGACCAAGACCGGCTCCAATACCGAAAAAGGAGGCGACGCCCAATGAAAAAATACGATGTCATCGTCATCGGCGGCGGACCCGCCGGTTTGGCTGCCGCCTGCGCCGCCTGCGAAAAGGGCGCCAAGAAGGTCCTGGTCATTGAGCGGGACAAGGAGCTGGGCGGTATCCTCAATCAGTGCATCCACAATGGGTTTGGTCTGCACCGCTTTAAGGAGGAGCTGACCGGTCCCGAATACGCCGGGCGTTTTATTAAGCTGCTGCGGCAAACCAAGGCGGAAGTGATGCTGGATACCATGGTGGTGGAGATCACCGCCGACCGCCGGGTCTGCTGCATCAATACTGTGGATGGCTACCAGGAGCTGAAGGCCGGGGCTGTAGTGCTGGCCATGGGCTGCCGGGAACGCACCCGCGGGGCCATCGCCATTCCGGGCGACCGGCCCGCCGGTATTTTCACGGCCGGGGCGGCGCAGCGCTATGTCAATATGGAGGGCTACATGGTAGGCCGCCGGGTGGTTATTCTCGGCTCCGGCGATATCGGTCTTATCATGGCGCGCCGTATGACGCTGGAGGGCGCCAAGGTGCTGGCCTGCGTGGAGCTCTGCCCCTATTCCAACGGGTTGAACCGCAATATCGTCCAGTGCCTGAATGATTACGATATCCCGCTTTATCTCAGCCATACCATTACCGATATTAAAGGCAAAGAGCGCGTCGAGCAGGTGGTCATCAGCCGGGTGGATGAGGCCCGCCGGCCCATCCCCGGCACCGAGCAGACCTTTGACTGCGATACCGTACTGCTTTCGGTCGGGCTTATCCCGGAAAACGAGCTGACCCGCGGCGCCGGCATCCCCATGGACCGCCGTACCAACGGCGCTATCGTATACGAGAACATGGAGACCATGGCGCCGGGCATCTTTGCCTGCGGCAATGTGGTGCATGTGCATGACCTGGTGGATTTCGTTTCGGCCGAGAGTGAAAAGGCCGGGGCTGCCGCGGCCCGCTACGCCCTGGGCGAAGAGATCAGCGGCCGGTGCATTGAGCTGAAAAACGGCAATGCTGTCAACTATACCGTACCCCAGCATATCCGGGTGGAGGGCGTGGATAAACTGTGCGAGGTATTCTTCCGGGTGAATAATGTCTACCGGGACCGGGTCATCACCGTGACGGATGAAGCCGGTACACTGCTTTGCCGCTTCCCGCGGGAGCACATGGCCCCCGGCGAGATGGAAAAGATCGCCCTGCCCCGCCCTCTGCTGGAAAAGGCCGTGGGGAGCGTCACCATCTCTGTGATAGCAAAGGAGGAGGCTGACCTATGAAACAGGAGCTTATCTGCATCGTGTGCCCCAAGGGCTGCCACCTGACCGCCGAGCAGACAGCGGAAGGCTGGCAGATCACAGGTTATGGCTGCCCGCGCGGGCAGCAGTATGGCGTGGCGGAGATGACCAACCCCACCCGGGTAGTCACCTCCACGGTCCGGATCACCGGGGGCATCCACCCCCGCCTGCCGGTAAAAACCGATGGCGCACTGCCCCGTTCCCTGGTGGAGGAGGCTGTGCGGATGCTGGACACGGTGGAAGTAACCGCCCCGGTGACCTGCGGACAGGTCATCCTGGCTGATATCGGCGGCACGGGCATCAATTTTGTGGCCAGTCGGGATATGTAAACTTTTCACAAACGGGAAGGAGTCGATCCTTCCCGTTTTCGTTATAAATTTGTCAGCCATACTAAGAATCCGTTAATTTATATAAAAAGTAAGGACTCCATTTGTGAGCCAAAAGTCTTATGATATTTTTGCTATGAATTTTTCCCTAAATTAAATAGATTAGGTATTGCACTTCCGATAGAAAATGTACTATAATACCAAGGTAAGCGTTAAATGGGAACATAACGGATTATGTTCGGCGTATTCCGTTTTTCCCCACCGCGTCATTCCTATTCTGTATTAAAACTGATGCCGGAAACTAAAACCGCAGGAGGGATTGCCATGAAGAAAACCGTAAAGTTCACCGAGACTGTGCTGCGCGATGCCAACCAGTCCCTGATCGCGACCCGTATGGCGTTTGATGAGTTCGAGCCGATCCTGAGCGAGCTGGATAACGCCGGGTACTATTCGCTGGAGTGCTGGGGCGGCGCCACCTTTGATAGCTGCCTGCGCTACCTCAATGAAGATCCCTGGGAGCGTCTGCGCAAGATAAAGAAGGCCTGCCCCAAGACCCCGCTGCAGATGCTGCTGCGCGGCCAGAACCTGCTGGGCTACAAGCACTACCCCGATGATGTGGTACGCATGTTCGTACGCAAATCGGTGGAAAACGGCATTGATATCATCCGTATCTTCGATGCTCTCAACGATATCCGCAATATCGAAGTGGCCGTGGATGAGACCCTGAAGTGCGGTGCCATCGCTTCCGGCTGCATCTGCTATACCATCAGCCCCATTCATAACCTGGAAAGCTATGTGAAGCTGGCCAAGGAGATCGAGGCGCTGGGCGTTCAGTCCATCTGCGTCAAGGATATGGCCGGCATTATGAGCCCGAAGGAGGCCTATGACCTCGTGACCGCGCTCAAGAAAGAGATCAAAGTTCCCATCGTCATCCATACCCACAATACCACGGGCCTGGGCCCCATGACACTGATGAAGGCCGTGGAAGCCGGCGCCGATGTTATCGATACCGCCATTTCCTGCTTCTCCGGCGGCACCAGCCAGCCCCCCACGGAGACCCTCGTCTATGCCCTGCGTGAAATGGGCTACGAGATTTCTGTTAAGGAAGATGTCGCCAAAAAGATCAACGACTTCTTCAAGCCCGTGCGTGCCAAATATCTCGCAAACGGTCTTTTGAACCCTGTTGTTATGGGCAACGCCACCGATGCTCTCATTTATCAGGTTCCGGGCGGCATGCTCTCCAACCTGGTGGCCCAGCTCACCGCGCAGAAGGCGCTGGACAAGCTGGATGCCGTTCTGCTGGAAGTACCGAAGGTACGCAAAGATCTTGGTTATCCTCCGCTCGTTACGCCCATGAGCCAGATGGTCGGTGTTCAGGCCACGGTAAATGTGCTGACCGGCGGACGCTATAAGAATGTTTCCAAAGAGATCAAAGCCTATGTCAAAGGCGAGTATGGCCGCGCTCCGGGCAAGATAGACCCCGAAGTACAGAAGCTGGTGCTGGGTGACGAAAAGCCCATTACCCAGCGCTACGCCGACCTGCTGGAGCCCGGCTTTGAGAAAGCCAAGCGGGAGCTGGGAGAGCGTGCCCACAGCGATGAGGATGTTCTTTCCTACATTGCCTTCCCCGCGCAGGCGGAGGCTTTCTTTGAGAAGCGTGACCGCAAAGAGGATGATAACGAAATTCACTTTTCTATCCGTGAGGTAAAATAACACAAGAAGGAGGTAAAGACTGATGTTAGTACAAATGTTGACCGAGCGCGTAGCCAACGGCGGCAGCTACAACCTGACCTTTGGCGAATCGCTCACCATGTCCGGCATCGGCATCCTGGTCGTATTTATGGAGCTGGTTATTCTGGCCCTCATCGTACTGCTGATGGGTAAGATCATTCCTGCACTGACCGGAAAAAAAGGTAACGCGGCACCCGCTGCCAAAGCCGCTCCCGCTGCTGCGCCTGCTCCCAAGGCTGCTGCACCGGCGGCTGCCGTGCGTACCCTCGTGGCCGGCTACAATGTTCTGAAGCCTGTTCTGGCCCTGTGCGGCGTGGATGAGCCCACCGCTGCCATGGTCATGGCGATCACCGCTGATAAGCTGGGAACGCAGCCCTCTGAGCTGTCTTTCCGTGCGATCCGCGCCATCGAGCTGCCTGAGAATCTGGGCGGCCTGAAGCCCGAGGAGGCTGCTGAGCTGGTTTCCAAGTGCGCCACCGAAAACGGCTTTACGCTGGATACCGTCACCATCAAATCCATCAAAGCTTGCTAATTTTTAGAGGAGGAAAAAACCAAATGGCCAAGTATGTTGTTACTCTCAACGGCAAGAACTATGAAGTAGAAGTTGAGAAGAATACTGCTAAGATCACCAATACCACCGCGGCTGCCGCTCCTGCTGCTGCACCCGCTCCCAAGGCTGCTCCTGCTCCCGCACCTGCAGCTGCTCCCGCCCCCGCTCCTGCTCCCGCTCCCGTAGCGGCTGCTCCCGCCGGCGGCGCCAATGTTACCGCCCCCATGCCCGGCACTGTACTTAATGTGGTCGCTCCTGTTGGCACCGCTGTAAAGGCCGGCGATGTCATTCTGATTTTGGAGGCTATGAAGATGGAAAACGATATCGTCGCTCCCTGCGATGGTACTGTTGCTTCCGTTGCTGCCAAGGGCACTTCTGTTAACACTGATGATGTTCTGGCTACTCTTTCTTGATAGAGGGAGGACAAACTGAATGGACTTTTTTGGAATTATCGGCGAGACCTTTGCTCGCTCCGGCTTTGCTAATCTCAGCTGGCAGCAGGGTGTCATGCTGCTCATTTCCTTTGTGCTGCTGTACTGCGCCATTGTTAAGGGATTTGAGCCGTTGCTGCTGCTGCCCATCGCTTTCGGTATGATGCTGGCCAATCTGCCCGATACCGGCATTATGAAAGATGCCACCGAGGCTGCCACCCTTGCGGTGCAAAACGCTTCGGCTGCGCTTGCCGCCGATCCCACCAATCCGGAACTTGTCACCGCACTGGCCAAAGCCCAGTCCGAGCTGGCAAGCGTTCATTGGTATGATTCCGGCGTTCTCAAGATCATTCACCGCGGCGTTAAGTCCTCCATCTTCCCCTGCCTCATCTTCATGGGCGTAGGCGCGATGACCGACTTTGGCCCCCTGCTGGCGAACCCCATCTCCCTGCTGCTCGGCGCTGCCGCTCAGCTCGGTATCTATGTTGCGTTCATTTTCGCCAATGCCATTACTGTTGGCGGCGAGCACCTGTTCACCGCTGCTCAGGCTGCGGCTATCGGTATCATCGGCGGCGCTGATGGTCCTACCGCTATCTTTGTTACCAATAAGCTGGCTCCCGAGCTGCTCTCTGCCATCGCAGTAGCTGCCTACTCCTACATGGCTCTGATCCCGCTCATCCAGCCCCCCATCATGAAGGCTCTTACCACCAAGAAAGAGCGCGTTATCAAGATGGGCCAGCTGCGCAAGGTTTCCAAGGCGGAGAAGGTCATCTTCCCCATCGTTGTTTCCTGCGTTGTCATCATGCTCATTCCCGATACCGCTGCTTTGATCGGTATGCTGATGCTGGGTAACCTGTTCCGTGAGGCCGGCTGCGTCGAGCGTCTTTCCGACACCGCGCAGAACGCTCTCTGCAACATCGTTACCATCATGCTGGGCACCACCGTTGGCGCTACCGCCGATGGTCAGACCTTCCTTTCCCTGCAGACCATTGGTATCGTCGTTATGGGCCTGGCTGCCTTCTGCTTCTCCACCGCTGGTGGTGTACTGCTGGGCAAGCTGCTGTGCCTGGTTACCGGCGGCAAGATCAATCCTCTGATCGGTTCTGCCGGCGTTTCCGCCGTTCCTATGGCTGCCCGTGTATCTCAGGTTGAGGGTCGTAAGTACAACCCCACCAACTTCCTGCTGATGCACGCCATGGGTCCCAATGTAGCCGGTGTTATCGGTTCCGCTGTAGCCGCTGGCTTCCTGCTGCTCATGTTCAAGGCCTGATCCCTGCCATAAGCTAGCTTAAAAAGCCGTCCCTGCAAAGGGGCGGCTTTTCCTTTATCCCATTTGGCCAGGCGGGCGCCCCTGCGCTTTTCAGGGCTGGCCCTCCGCTTCGCTGCGGGCAGCCCTTGCCCGCTCCGGTGCGCCCGCCTTTCCTATCAGTAATTTTCCGCCCGGCGCTGGAAGTACGCCTGCGGGTGGCTGCACACCGGGCAAACCTGCGGCGCCGTCTTTCCCACAGCGATATGCCCGCAATTGCGGCAGATCCACACGGTAGTCTCCTCCCCGCTTTGAAATACCTTCCCCTCCCGAACGGAACGCTCCAGCGTCAGGTAGCGCTGCTCGTGGCTCTTTTCTATCGCCGCCACCCCGCTAAACAGCCGCGCGATGTTCGCAAAGCCCTCCTCTTCGGCCGTTTTGGCAAAGTCGGCATACATCTCCGCCCACTCAAAGTGCTCCCCTTCTGCGGCATTTTTCAGGTTCTCCGCCGTAGCGCCTATTCCGTCATTCAGCAGCTTGAACCAGATCTTCGCGTGCTGCTCCTCATTGAGCGCCGTAATGCGGAAAATCTCCGCGATTTGGTTCATGCCGTCCTCCTCGGCCCTTTTGGCGTAGTATGTGTACTTGTTCCTTGCCTGTGATTCCCCCGCAAAGGCTGTCCTGAGATTTTCCTCGGTGCGGGTGCCGCGCAGCTTTTCCATCATGCTTTCCATTATAATAAAACCTCCTGCCGTAAGATACTCACATCTTTGGCAGAAGGCTTCCTTTTATTCAGCTTTCCAAAATAGCGGCACGCTTATCGGGCGGCGCGGTTCTGCTCCCCTCGGGGCTCCCTCCAGTCGCCCCTCGCACGCGCCGCCGCTCCGCCCGCCTTTTTGCGGACTTCTACTTAGTATTCCCGCAGCAGCGCTACCACCTTGCCCAGGATCAGCACAGAATCCACAATAATGGGCTCCATGGTGCTGTTTTCCGGCTGCAGGCGGTAATGCCCGTTTTCCTTGTAGAAGCGCTTGACGGTCGCTTCATCATCCACCAGCGCCACCACGATCTCCCCATTCTGGGCCGCGGGCGTGCGGTGCACGATAATAATATCCCCGCTGAGGATCCCCGCCTCGATCATGGATTCGCCGCGGACCCGCAGCGCAAACAGCTCATTGGCGGGGTAACGGCCGCCCTGGTAGGGCACATAGCCCTCGATGTCCTCCACCGCCAGGATAGGCTGGCCGGCGGTGACCACGCCCAACAGCGGCACCTTGGCGCTCTGCTGCTTCGGCAGGGATATGGCGCGGTTCATTTTATCGCCCTTTTCGATGTATCCTGCGGTGGCAAGCTCCGTCAGATACTTGTGGACGGTCGAGGTGGATTTGATTTGCAAAGCAGCGCCGATCTCCCGCACCGTGGGCGGGATGCTGCTCTCTCTCTGGGTCAGATACTCCAGCACCTGACGGGCTTTTTGGCTGATTTCCTGCATAGCACGGCCTCCCTTATCTATTTCTAAGTGTAGTATAGCACATATGTTCTTAAATTGCAAACATTTGTTTTATTAAAATAAGAAGAAATTTTTTCCTCCCTGCGGATAAGAAAAAACAGCAGCTTTCACTGCCATTTTCTCATAATATCCCGCAGGAAGGGAATCATCAGCACAGCGTCCGCCGCCATCCAGGCCGCGGGGTCCGCCGCGCACAGCGCGTAGAAGGACAATGCCGGGGCCGCCGCTGTTACCTCCCCGCCCGCGAAAGCCGCCGGCAGCAGCAGGCACACCGCCACCCGGGCGGCCAGCTCCGCGGTGCCCGCCCCCAGGATAAACCGCGAAAGCCCGATGCCCTGCACACAGTTGCGCACCACAAAAATGAACCCCAAAAAGAGATACATCGCCAGATCCACATATAGATAGGTATTGCCATAGCGCATCGTTTCGGCCGTCACCTTATCGGCGCTCAGGAAGATGCGCAGGTAGCTGCCGCCAAAGGAAAGCCCCAGCCCGATCACAATGGAGATACCCGCCAGGATGGATACCATCGCCAGCGCCTGCAGCGTCCCCTTTTTGATGCGCTCCGGCTGCCCGGCGCCCATATTCTGGGCCGTGTAGCTGGTCATGGCCGCGCCCAGGCCGTTCATCGGGGTCATCAGCAGGTTGTTCAGCTTATTCGCCGCGCCAAAGCCATTCTGCGCCGCGTTGGAGATCATCTCCCCCTCCAGGATATCGAACTTCACCACCACGCTCTGCATCACGATGATGCCCACAGCCAGCACCGAGAACTGCAGTCCCAACGGGATACCCTGCCCCAGGTGCCGCCGCATATCCCCCAGCGTGACCTGCCAGTCCTCCCGATGGAGCCTCAGCTTGGGATACTTTATAAATGCGTAAAGAAAACACCCCACCGTACTGATGAGCTGCGCCGCCACCGTGGCAATGGCCGCCCCGGCAACACCCCAATGGAAGGACACGATAAACAAAAGATCCAGCCCGATATTGAGGATGGTGGAAAACAGCAGGAACAAAAGCGGCGTTACCGAATCCCCCATGCTGCGCAAAAAGGAGCAGATAAAATTGTAGAAAAGCTGCGCCCCAATGCCCGCGAAGATGATAGCGCAGTAGGTATGGGCCGCGCGGTACACCTCCGGGCTTTCCGGCGTCACATTGATCCACGCCAGCATCGGCTTCAGGAGCAGCAGCGCCAACCCGGTCAGCAGCACCGTCAGCGCCGCCGAAAGCAATATCTGCGCCGCCAGCGAGCGCCGCACGCCAGCCTCATGGTGGGCGCCCACCTCCGCGGCCGTCACCACGCAAAAGCCCGCGCTGACACCAAACGCGAACTGCAAAAAGATAAAGATGATGGAGGTGGTATCATTTACCCCAGCTACCTCGCCGGCGGTCAGCGTCTGCCCCACTATGGCCGCGTCGCTGATGGTATACACCTGCTGCAGCAGGTAGCTGATGATAATAGGCAGCGCAAAGGCCAGGATCGTCTTCCAGGGGGTGCCCTCTGTCAGGTCCCGCGGCTGGAAAAGCCCCCGCAGGGAAAATCGGGCTGTTTTCTCATTCATATTCTTCACTCCACAGGCCGTTCCCCGGCCGTTTGCTTTTTTACTCCTCTAACAAATTAGTCATTATAATCACGCCGCGGCCCGCTGTCAATCCTTGTTTTTCATATATTTTGCTGTAAATCGCTCGTCATATTTTAGTCAAAGTGCCATTTCCCTTTGTGGAATCTCTCCGAATGGCCTTGTTCACGATTTTGTGTTAAATTTCCCAAAAAAGTTTCATTTATTGTTCATAAACGCTTTACAACTTTTCTCTTACGATGCTCTATAATAAAATCACAGCAAGGGAACAAAAACCCTTAGCTGACCTCCTC
>CALERQ010000135.1 GCA_937907305.1 uncultured Clostridia bacterium
ATTCCCCCTTGACGAACCCCTTTCTGTCGCTTGCAGTGCTGGATACGAACGATGCTGAAGCATCGTCCGTACTGCGCACAGATACGCTCCCAAGGTAGCCTGCGGCAGCATCTGCCCCCACCCTGTTCCCCTCCCCCGTGGCGGGGGAGGGGCCGTCTATCCTAATAGCTACTTATCCAAATTATAGGCTCGGCAGTATGCTTTCTGCGGAACATTCCTTGGCAAATCGCAGTCCTTGCCGCCTTGCGGTGCCCGAAAAAATCTTCGCGCTGCTCGCTTGCTCGATTTTTTCGACCGCTACGGATGCTCCGCCTCGCTGCATCCGCCACTGGCGGCGCTCGGCTCCGCATCCCGCGCACCGCGATCCTTTTCCCGGAACCGGGCCTTTTGGGGATATTCGGGCTATCTCCTGCACCGCTCCGTCAGCAGCGCCGTCACCAGCGGCAGGTGGGCGTTCCGCTCGCACATCTGCAAAAGCGGCGCGATCTGCGCCCGGCACCCGGCGGCTGCCCGGCTCGGCAGGTTATACATCTCCCGCAGCGCGGGATTCGCCAGCAGCTCCGCCAGTGTTTCCAGCAGGGCGGTGTAGCCCGCCCGGTCCTTTTCCAGCGGGGCCGCCGCCGCTATCACCCGGTAGGGATTCGCCATGGCCAGCCCGGCCAGCATCTCCTCGGCCGCGGCATAGCGCTTTTGCACGGCGGGGTCCTTCAGCAGGGCGGCGCCGGTTTCGGGGCTGCCCCCGCACCGCAGCAGCGCCCGGTTCAGCTCCTCCTCGGTGTGGCCGGGCGCCAGCTCCTTCATCCGCCGCAGGCAGTCTGCCGGGGCGGCGGGCGGCAGGGTGTAGCAGGTCACCCGGGAGAGCACCGTCGGCAGCAGCCGGTAGCGGTTCTGCGCGGTAAAAACAAAAAAAGTATCCTCCGGCGGCTCCTCGATGATCTTCAGCAGCAGGTTCTGTCCCTCCGCGGGGATACGCTCCGCCAGTTGAAGAATGGCCACCTTGCGGGGGGCCTCCACCGGGGTGCGGTACAGCTCCGCGCGCAGCCGCCGCAGGCTTTCCTTTTTGTAGATATCCTTGTCCTCATCGGGGTCATACAGCATCAGGTCGGGGTGCTCCCCTACCAGTACCTTGCGGCAGGCGGGGCATGCCCCGCACAGGCTGCCGTTCCCTTCCCGGCACAGCAGCGCCCCCACCAGGGCGATGGCGGTATCCCGCAGCAGGGCGGGGCTGGGGGCCTCCAGGCACAGGGCATGGGTCAGCCGGCCGGCGGCCAGCGCCGTGGTGACCGGCTGGGGCAGCGGCGGAATGACCGTAAGGGTATAGCGCCGGCTGCCGGTAAAGCCGCGCAGCGGCTCAGAGCTTTTCATACCGCTCTACATCAATGACGAAGATGGTGGCGCCGCCCACGGTCACCTGCACCGGGACATTGGCGTACATGCCGGCATTAAAGGAAGTATTGCCGGAAACCATTTTATTGCGCTTGCAGCTGTTTTCCCCAATGATATGGATGGCTTCATCCACCCGGTCGGCATCGGTGCCTACCAGCATGGTGGTATTGCCGGAGAGCAGAAAGCCGCCGGTGGTGGCCAGCCGCGTTACCGAAAACCCGCCCTTGGTAAGAGCGCGGGAAGCCGCGGTGCTGTCCTCATTGGATACGATGGCTATGATCAGTTTTTGCATCAGAATACCTCCTTTTGGGGTTCGGTAGGAGTATGGCGGGCCGCATAAACCCCGGCCCGGAAGAAAAATACAATCCTCCAAGCATATTATAGCAGGTTTCCCCGTCGAATGCAAAGGAAAGTATGCGCTAAGGACCGTCGCCGTGGTGCCTGATGAGATCCGTCTATCTGGCTGGGGGAGATTTGCGGTCGCCTGTTGGCATCGCAGAGCCTTTTGCAAAGGCATAGTTAGCACCGCTCGCCGCGGAGGCGTTCCTTTTGCTCGTGTGCGTCGTCGCGGGCTACGCTCCATGTCGGGTTACCCCGCTTACGCTTAGGTAACCCTCCAACGCTCCGCCGCTCCTCCTTTCCCCAGCGGGCCTTGCGTCCCGCCG
>CALERQ010000136.1 GCA_937907305.1 uncultured Clostridia bacterium
AGGGCATTGGGGTTGCTCTTGGCATTGGTTCCGGGCGCTACGCCAAAGAAGCCGTACTCGGGATTGACAGCCCAAAGACGGCCATCGGGACCGATGCGCAGCCAGGCGATATCATCGCCGACACACCAGGCCTTGTAGCCCATTTCGGCATACTTCTTGGGCGGGATGAGCATAGCCAGGTTGGTCTTGCCGCAGGCGGAGGGGAAAGCGGCGGTAACATACTTGGTCTCGCCTTCGGGATTTTCGATGCCAAGGATGAGCATGTGCTCGGCCATCCAGCCTTCGGTCTTGGCCTGGAAGGAAGCGATGCGCAGGGCAAAGCACTTTTTGCCCAGCAGCACATTGCCGCCGTAGCCGGAATTGATGCTCCAGATGGTGTTATCCTCCGGGAAGTGGACGATGTAGCGATCCTCCTCGCTGAGGTCCTTCTTGGCATGCAGGCCCTTGACGAAATCATCGCTGTCGCCCAGGAAATCCAGAACCTTCTGGCCGATGCGGGTCATGATGGCCATGGAAAGAACAACATAGATGGAATCGGTCAGCTCAAAGCCTACCTTGGCAAAGGGGGAACCAACATGCGCCATGCAGTAGGGAATGACATACATGGTGCGGCCCTTCATGGAGCCATCAAAGAGCTTGCCCAGCTTCTCGTAGGTCTCCTTGGGGTCCATCCAGTTATTTGTGGGACCGGCGTCCTCTTTATTGCGGGTGCAGATGAAGGTACGGCCTTCTACGCGGGCTACATCATTGACCGCGGAACGGTGCAGATAGCAGCCGGGCAGCTTTTCCTCATTCAGCTTGATCATCTCGCCGGTGGAGCAGGCTTCGGCGCGCAGCGCCTCCAGCTGTTCCTCGCTGCCATCGATCCAGACGACCTTATCGGGCTTGGTGAGGGCGACCATTTCATCTACCCACTTGAGAACGGATTGATTGGAAGTCAGTGCCATTTTTATATCTCCCTTCTGATGATACCGGGAAACCCGGTCATTTTTACGCAACTATTATACCCTATCCCCGCGGGAAATGCTACCACCAAATTTGTTAAGTTTCCGCGAACGGAAAAAGTGCGGGCGAATAAGTCCCTATGTCCCAAACTGTTCGGTGATCTCCATGGTGGGCAGACCATTGAGAGATTCATCCGCCGTATGACCGGCCAGATACTCGTAATAAGCCTGCGCGCCGATCATGGCGGCGTTATCCCCGGTGAGGGAAAGCGGCGGCATGTAAAGCTGCCAGCCCTTTTCGGCACAGCCCTGCTGGGCACGCTGCCGCAGCCAGCTATTGGCGGAAACACCGCCGGCCAGCACGATTTTATCACAGCCATAGCGTTCGGCGGCCAGGGCAGTCTTCTGCCACAGGATCTCGCTGACATGGCAGCAGAAGCTGGCGGCGAGATCGGCCGGGACCAGCGGCTGGCCCTTCTGCTCAGCATTGTGCGCCAGATTGATGACCGCTGTTTTGAGCCCCGAAAAGGAGAAATTGAATTCGCCTTCGGCATGGGGGGTGGGCAGCGGATAGGCATGGGGATCGCCCTCGTGGGAGATGGCATCCAGTGCCACGCCGCCAGGATAAGGAAGACCGACACAGCGGGCGGCTTTATCGAAGGCTTCGCCCGCGGCGTCATCGGTGGTGCGGCCCAGGATGGTATAGTCGCAATAATCCCGTACCAATACGATATGGCTGTGCCCGCCGCTGACGATAAGGGCCAAAAAGGGCGGCTCCAGCTCGGGGTGGGCCAGGTAATTAGCGGCCACATGGCCGCGGATATGGTGAACCGGGATGAGGGGCTTTTCCGCCGAAAGCGCTAAGCCCTTGGCGAAATTGACCCCCACCAGCACCGCACCGATCAGGCCGGGGGCCGCGGTAACGGCCACGGCATCCACTTCGCGGGCAGATAGCCCTGCCTGCTCCAGCGCTTCAGCGGTCACACCGCAGATGGATTCGATATGACGGCGGGAGGCGATCTCCGGGACAACGCCGCCGTAGAGCTTGTGTTCCTCCACCTGTGTGTGGATAACCGAGGAACAGATCTTCCGGCCATCCTCGATGACCGCGGCGGCGGTCTCATCGCAGCTGGATTCGATACTGAGAATTTTCATACGGGCTCCGGCTTAATCCTCTTTTTTGTGATGATGACGGGCAATGCGGCGGACCAGGCGGCTGATGCGCCAGAACAGGAACAGCCCAGCCAGGAGGATAACACCGGCTTTTTTCAGCTTATCCAGCGAAAGCTGATTGCTGACGAAAACGACCTCGGGGTGGTTGCCCTCGGCATCCTCACGGGTGACGACCAGACCGTTTTTGCGGCCCCAGTAAAAGTGGATGGGATTCTTTTTCATAGTGATACACTCCTTTTTATTTTTACTCAGTTAGAGTGACTGTCATCAGTATAGCATCTTCTATCGGCGCAGTATAGTAGTTTTTGCGGCGTCCTACCGGGACAAAGTTATTTTTTTGGTAAAGGGCAATGGCCGGGGTGTTGTTTTCCCGCACCTCCAGCGTAACGGTGGCAAGACCAAGGTTCTTCACCCGATACAGCAGCTCGTTGATCAGGGCATCAGCGATGCCCCGGCGGCGATGAGCGGGGAAAACCGCCACATTGGTGATGCCGCCCTCATCCAGCACATATTCCATGCCAAGGTAGCCAAGAGGCTCCCCTGCCTGCTCCGCTAAAAGGAACAGCGAACGGCCGTTGCCAAGTGTTTCAGCCAGGCTTTTTTCGCTCCATGGGTGGGCAAAGCAGGCCAGTTCCAAAGCGGCGAGGGCGGGCAGGTCGCTTTCGGCCGCAGGGCGGATGGTAATGGGCATGGGGTTGAGCTCCTTTCGGGATGGATGGGGCGGGTTTCCGCAGGGGGCAGGGCGGGCCGCAGGCCCGGCGGCGCAGCCGCCGACGCAGGCGGAGCCTGCGTGCCCCCGCGAAGCGGGGGCGGCCTGCGGCCCGATCCTGCGGCTTGCAGAAATTCATTGGAAGATCAGTGGGCTTCGCCCCAGGTCTTGCCGACTTTGGCATCCACCAAAAGCGGAACAGCCAGTGAAGCGGCGGACTCCATCTCTTGGCGCACCAGCTCCCGCACCTGCTCGGCGGATTCCTGCGGGGTCTCAACAATGAGCTCATCGTGGACCTGCAAAATGAGGCGGGCGGCGGGGACTTCCGCCTTCAGGCGGCGGTACACCCGCACCATGGCAATCTTGATAATATCGGCGGCGGTGCCCTGGATGGGAGCGTTCATCGCCACCCGCTCACCAAAGGCGCGCTGCACCCGGTTGGAGGCTTTCAGCTCCGGCAGGGGGCGGCGGCGGCCAAACAGCGTTTCGGCATAGCCTTTTTCCTTGGCGTCCTCTATGGCACGCTCCAGGTAGGCGGCAATGCCGCTGTAAGTTTTTTTGTAATTCTTGATGTAGGTATCGGCCTCCTGCATCGAAACACCGATATCCCGGGAAAGGGAGAAGGCGCCGATACCATAGACGATGCCAAAATTGACCGCCTTGGCGCGGGAACGCATCTGCGGGGTGACAAAGGCCTCCGGCAGATCGAATACCTGTGCGGCGGTACGGGTGTGGATATCCACCCCCTCCCGAAAGGCTTCGATCATGGCGCTGTCATTGGCCAGGGCCGCCAGCACCCGCAGCTCGATCTGGGAATAGTCAGCATCCACCAGCAGGTTGCCCTCCTCCGCTTCGAAGAAATCCCGCATACGGCTGCCGGGTTCGGTACGGATGGGAATATTCTGCATGTTGGGCTCCGCACTGCTGATGCGGCCGGTGCGGGTGTCGGTCTGACGGAACACCGAGCGGATGCGGCTATCGGGACCGATGGTGTCCTTGAGTCCCTCCACATAGGTGGATGAGAGCTTTTTGTACTTGCGGTACTCCAGTATCTTGCTGATGATAGGGTGATAGGGGATCAGCTCCTCCAGTACCTCGGCATTGGTGGAATAGCCGCTCTTGGTTTTCTTTTTGGCAGGCAGCTCCAGCTTGCCAAACAGAACATCGCCCAGCTGCTTGGGAGAATTGATATTGAACTTGCCGCCGGCCAGCTGATAGATCTCCTGCTCCAGCTGGACGGTCAGACTATCCAGGTAGATGCCAAACTCCCGCAGCCCCTCGCGGTCGATGCGAAAGCCGGTGAGCTCCATCGAGGCCAGCACCTCGCAGAGGGGCTGTTCCACCTCCCGCAGCAGCTTTTGCTGGCCGTTCGCTTCCAGCTCCCGCTCCAGCAGGGGAGAAAGCGCCGCAAGGCCCAGGCATTCCCGTGCCAGCGGCAGCAGCTTCTGCGGGGCTTCCGCCGCGGGGAGGGAAAGCCCATGCTGGGCCAGCTGGCGCTCCACGGCGTAGTCACTGGCATTGGGGTTGAGCAGATACCCGGCCAGGCCGGTATCCAGCCACAGGGCGGCAAAGGTATTATTCACCTTTAGCGCCGCTTTATAATAGGGCTTGGCATCGGCGGTGATTTTGGGATTAGGCAAAGCAAATATTTCCTGCCATAGGGCAGCAGCGGGGGCTTCGCACCCGCATAGCTGCTCCCCGCAAAAGACACAGAGGGCAGAGGGCGTGCCATCCTCCGCCCAGTGGGCCGAAAGGATGAGCGGGGTCTCCTTGCCCCAGGCGGCAAGGTCGGTTTCTTCGGTGAGCGGGGCAAAGGTCACAGCGGGAGCCGCTTCCTCCGCCGCAGGTTCCTCCGGCATCGTTTCCGGGGCGGTAAGGCCCAGCCGTGTAATCAGGCGGTTGAGCTCCAGCCGGGAAAGGAAGGCATAAAGGGCGTCCTCCTGCCGGGGCTGGGGCTTCAGCTCGCTCCACTGGGGCACCGGCACCTCGCAGCAGATGGTGCCCAGCTCCCGGCTGAGGGCGGCGGATTCCCGGCCTTCAGTCAGCTTTTTGCGGAGCGCCGGGGTCAGCTCCAGTTCCTCCAGGTGGGCATAGATATATTCGATGGTATGATACTTTTGGATAAGGGTCAAGGCGCCCTTTTCCCCAATGCCGGGCACGCCGGGAATGTTATCGGAGGGATCGCCCATCAGGGCCTTGACCTCGATCATCTCCTGGGGCGTTACACCGTATTTTT
The DNA here is from genome assembly GCA_937907305.1 of uncultured Clostridia bacterium. Taxonomy (GTDB): domain Bacteria; phylum Bacillota; class Clostridia; order Oscillospirales; family Ruminococcaceae; genus Angelakisella. Next base: position 5,063 of record CALERQ010000136.1, read on the forward strand.
CGCGAATGGCGGCAGGATCCATCCTCTCGTAAACGGCGCCCTGCGGGGCGGTCTTAGCCAGGATAACGCTGACCTTTTCGGTGATAAGCTGGAGAGAGTCGCGGTCGCCGGTGCAGATAAGGACGGTATCACCGTTCTGCTCTCCCTGCCGGGCCAGGCTGCCCAGGATATCATCCGCCTCGTAGCCCTCTACCTCCAGAATGGGATAGCCCAAAAGCCGCAGCATCTCCTTGACCAGCGGCATCTGCTGGCGCAGTTCCTCCGGCATGCCCTTGCGGGTGCCCTTGTACTGGTCGTACATCTTGTGCCGGAAGGTGGGCGCGTGCAAGTCGAACGCAAAGGCGACCGCATCCGGCTTCTGCTCCTCGATGAGCTTATAAACAATATTGAAAAAGCCATAAACGGCATTGGTATAGGTGCCCTCCCGGGTAGAGAGCAGCCGCACGCCGTAAAAGGCACGGTTGACGATACTATTGGCATCAAAGGCAAGGACTTTCATGGTGGGCCTCCTTGTGGGGGAGATTTGAGAACATACTTTGATATTTTATTATACCATATCCTGCCCCGGAGGGAAAGCAAAATCCCGGGATTTTAGGCGGAACGGCGGAATTTGTGCCGCAATGCTAAATCTGCTATAATGAAGAAAAACTGCCGGAGGGAATAGTATGGAAGAAATGCGCCGGAAAGACCGGGAAATAACAGAGCTGGAGACCGTCAAGGAGATCATCCGCCAGTGCGATGTGCTGCGGCTGGGACTGGCTGATGGAGACTACCCCTATATTGTACCGGTGAACTTTGGCTGGGAGGAAAAAGAGGGGCGGCTGTATTTCTACCTGCACGGGGCGGGTGAAGGCCGCAAAGCGGAACTGCTGCGGCAAAAAGGGATTTGCTCCTTCCAGATGGATTGCGGCCACCGGGTGGTGCAGCTGCCGGGGCACGGCATTACCACACGGTACGGCTGTGTAATGGGCAAGGCGGCTGTTACCCCGCTGACCGAGGAAGAAAAGCCCCTTGCCATGCGGCTTTTAATCGACCGGTACCTGCCCGACGCACCGGGCTGCCCGCCGCAGGCCATGGCCCGCACTGCCATGTGGCGGCTGGAGGTGACCGACTGGAGCGCCAAGGAGAATAAGGACTGAGCCGCCCGCCACCCGCTTTTCTTTTTCGGGCTGGCATGGTACAATAAGGGCAGCATTTGCGGCCCGGGGCGGGCCCGCAGGGCAACCCATCCTCCGGATGGGTTTGGCGGCTGCGCCGCCCACGCCCGCCTGCGGCGGGCGGCCCTGCGGGCCCTATCCCTGCGGCTTGCAGAAATCATGGGGAGGAGCCATGGAACAATCAACTGTCATTCAAGTAATCGCGGAGATCCGCAGCGACTTTCCCACCAAATTTGGCATCCCGCGGCAGAGCGGACTGGTGCCGGAACTGGAAGCGCTGGTGGTATTCCGGCCGGAATACCGGATACCGGAAGCGCTACGAGGAATCGAGGGGTACAGCCACCTGTGGCTGCTGTGGGAATTTTCCGAGACGAAGCGGGAAGGCTGGCGGCCCACCGTGCGGCCGCCCCGGCTGGGCGGCAATCGGCGGGTCGGGGTCTTTGCCAGCCGGTCGCCATTCCGCCCCAATGCCATTGGGCTTTCCTGCGTTAGGCTGCTGGGGGTGGAGCACCACCCGGAATGGGGCATGGTACTGCGGGTAGCCGGGGCCGATCTGATGAACGGCACCCCTATTTATGATGTAAAGCCCTATCTGCCCCATGCCGATTGCCACCCGGAGGCCACCGGGGGATATTCCGCCAAGGGACTAGCGCATGTCCTTACGGTGGTGCTGCCGCCGGAATGGGAAGAAAAAATTCCGGCGAAGCACCGGGCTGCCCTGCGGGCGGTACTGGCGCAGGACCCCCGCCCGGCTTACCAGCAGGATAGTGACCGGGTATATGGCTTTCCCTTTGCCGGGCTGGAGGTGCGCTTTACCGTGGCGGGCGATGTGCTGACGGTCTGCGGCATTTCCCCTGCCGAAAAAGCGTGAACGATTTGTAAAAAGGACGGCGGGAGCATTGCTTTTCCCCCGCCCTTTCGGTTATGATGAAGATGGAAAAGAATCTGCTGTGGATAGATGAAAGGAGAGCATCACTATGCTGGGTTTAGCACTGGAAGGCGGCGGTGCCAAAGGCGCCTATGAGATCGGCGCGTACCGCGCCCTTACCGAACTTGGGTACCACTTTGATGTCATCTGCGGTGTTTCCATCGGCGCCATCAATGCGGCGCTGCTGGCGCAGGGCGATTGCGAAAAGGCCGCGGAATTCTGGGAAACGACCTCCAATGACGACCTGTTCAGCGAGGAGGACAAGGGCTTTCTGGAGATCATCAACCGCCAGGTGAATCTCAATACCCTCTCGGCCCTCAAGGAAAACATCAAGGCCGCGCTGGAAAACGGCGGCATCGATACCTCCAAGATCCGCGCGTTTCTGGAACAGAACATTGATCCCCAGCGCCTGCTGGCAAGCCCCATCGATTACGGCATGATCGCCGTGGCCTTCCCGGAGCTTCAGCCGCTGATCGCCTATAAAAAAGATATGACCCTCGAAAATGTGCTGGACCATGTACTGGCCTCAGCTTCGTTCCCGGGGTTCCAGCCCACCGTCATCGGGGATAAGAAGTACCTGGACGGCGGCCTGTATGATGCCTGTCCTTACAATGAGCTTCTGGACTACGGCTGCGATGAGGTCATCGCTATCCGGCTCAATGGCTTCGGTATCATCCACCCGCTGCGGGATAAGCAGAAGATCCGTCAGATCTTCCCCAGCGAGCAGCTGGGCCCGGTCATGCGGTTCGATCCCGCCACCAGCCGCCGCAATATTCAGATGGGCTACTACGATACCATGCGGTTTATGCGGGAGCTCCCCGGCCAGCTGTATTACTTTTCCGAAAAGGCCAATGGCTTTGCGGCCTTTGCCGCTCTGCCGGAGAACGCCATAAGGGCCGCCGCCATCCCGCTGCGCCTGCCGGAGGGGCTTCCCCCTCGCCGCGCCCTGTTCGAGCATATTCTGCCGGCCATAGCCGCTGAGCTGCGCCTGTCCCGGGAAGCCGGTTATGATGACCTGCTGCTGGCTCTGCTGGAGCACCGGGCCGAACAGCTCGGCATCGGCCGGTTCCGCTGGTACACCCCCGCCGAGCTTCAATCCGTCATCGCGGAATCCACCGCCCTGCCGGAGGAGCCCCGCCGACCCCTGCTGCGCAGCCGCCCGCTGGAGGCCGCCGAGATCCTGGCCGTGGCGCTGCCGCTCCTGGGGTAATGGGCAGTTTTGTTGCGGTTTTCTCTCCTTTTTGCCGCCTTTTTGTGCGATAGGGAGATTTGATGCAGGATATCTTGCATTAGAGCACAAAAGGGCTATAATACCTATACTGTCCTCTTGATCTCTATGCCCCAGCAGCGCCCGCGGCGCTGTACCAGGCTTTTTCCCAATATGCACAAAGAAGGAGCGTTGTTTCCCTTGGCTACTGCACGCCATAAGTATGAAATAGATATGTGTACCGGCAGCCTACCGCAGAAGATCCTGCTTTTTTCCCTGCCGCTAATGGCCACGGGAATGCTGCAGCTTCTTTTCAATGCTGCTGATATCATCGTGGTGGGACGGTATGTGGGCAGCCACGCGCTGGCCGCCGTCGGCTCCAATGGCTCCATCATCAATCTGATCGTCAACCTGTTTATGGGCATCTCCATCGGCGGCAGTGCCGTCATTGCCCAGCACTACGGCGCCGCCCAGTACGAGGATGTCTCCGAAGCCACCCACACCTGCATGCTGGTGGGACTTATCAGCGGTTTCTTTGTCATGGTGGTGGGCGTGGTGTGTACCCCCGCCATCCTTCGGCTGATGGATACCCCCGATGATGTCCTCCCGCTGGCTATCCTGTACCTGCGCATCTACTTTTTGGGGATGCCGGGCAGTATGCTGTATAACTTTGGCGCGGCGGTGCTGCGCGGCGTGGGCGATACCCGCCGGCCCCTGATTTTCCTCTTCTTTGCCGGCATCGTCAATGTCGGCCTCAACCTGCTTCTGGTCATCCAGTTCAATCTCAGCGTGGCAGGCGTCGGCATTGCCACCGTCGCCTCGCAGTATATCTCTGCCGCGCTGGTACTGTGGTGCATGCTGAAAACCGACGGCTGCTACCACATCGTCCTCAAGGAGCTGCGCATCCACCGGGATAAGCTCATCCGCATCCTCAAAATCGGCATCCCCGCCGGTCTGCAGGGCGCCATCTTCTCCATCTCCAATGTCCTCATCCAGTCCTCCATCAATTCCTTCGGCAGCATCGCCATGGCCGGTAATGCCGCCGCCGTCAATATCGAAGGCTTCGTTTTTACCAGCTGCAATTCGGTAGCGCAGGCTTCCCTCACCTTCACCAGTCAAAATCTCGGCGCCGGGCAGTACAAGCGCCTGCGGGGCATCACCCTTTGGTGCCTGGCCCTGGGCATCCTCCTTTCGGAGATTCTCGGCTTTATCGCCTATGGCCTTGGCAATCCGCTGCTCGCTTTCTACAATAAGGACCCGGAGGTCATCGCCATGGGCATGATCCGTATGATGATCGTCGGCACCACCTACGGTCTGGATGCTATCATGGATATCATGGCGGATATCATCCGCGGTATGGGCAGTTCCGTCATGCCCATGATCGTTACCCTCATCGGTGCCTGCGGCTTCCGCGTGGTGTGGATCTATACCATTTTCGCCGCTCACCACGATCTGCGGGTGCTCTATATCTCCTACCCCATCAGCTGGATTTTGACCTCGCTCGCCCACATCATCTGCTATTTCATCGTCAAGCGCCGCCGACTGTGCGGCTTAACGGAGGGAGTTCCATCAGTATGAACCGCATGAAACTAACCGCCTTGACCTTGGCCCTGCTGGCCACTTTGTTGCTGGTATTCACCGCCTGCGGCAATCCCATCAGCGAGATTGTCCATGGCGATCCACCCCAGGCTGAAGCCCCGAAAGATCCCGATCCCATCTCCCCGGAACCCGAACCGGAACCGGAGGAAACCGAGGAGCAGCGCCGCGCCCGCCTTATAAAAAAGATGGAGGATATCTTTGCGGCGGCGGAGCCAATGGAAAACTACACCTTCACTCTGAATGACCCGGTGACGGTAGAAGGTCGGGAATACTACTATGGGGTATGGCAGCGCGTCATCACCGATTACGATACCCAGTCCCGCTACCTTTCCACGGTGGCGGAGTTCTTCATCACCCCGGATGGGGAGGAATGCTACATCGGCAACCACTTCCCCGCCAATGAAGGCAACGGCGAAACAGTGGTATTTTCCTCCGGCAATATCTTCGAGGAGATCAATAACGGCTGAATCCTATCCCCTGCCCTTTGGCGGGGGATTTTCCTTTGGCCCAGTTTCTGCTTTACTGCTTTTCCCCTCCCCTGTGCAGGGCCCCGGTACCGGCCCGCAGGGCAGGCGATGCGAAGCATCGCCTTAGGGGGCGGCCTGCGGCCGCCCCCTACCCCGGCTTCGCCGGGGGCCCTGCGGGCCGCCTTTCCTCCTGCACCCTCCTGCCTGATTTTTCCCCTCCGGGTTCTATTGCCGTCCCCAGCGCGGTAAATATCTACTACCAATGACCCCGGAGGTGCCCTATGAAAAAGCTCCTGTTCTTCCTCACCTCACTGCTGCTTTTGGCCGCTCTCGTTTTTACCGGCATCTATTTTACACGTTTTCAAAGCATGGCCACCCTGCAAAAAATCACCGATTACCCCGATGGCTACAACCTTTACCGCATGGATATCCGCTACCGTTACAGCCTGGAGGATCTCCTTGCACACGGCATCACCGATGACCAAAGCATGGTGAATGCCATCCTGAAGGAAGCGCTGCCGCTGCTGCCGGTCACTATCCAGGCACCCTCCTTCGGCTGCACCGCCTTTACCGTGGTGGAACAGGATGGCACCGTCTGCATGGGCCGCAATTACGATTTCCGCTATGATACCTCCGCCATGGTAGTCTATTGCTCCCCGCAGAACGGCTATCGCTCAGTGGCCTTTGCCGCCTTGGATAACATCCAGGCCAATGCCCCGGAACAAAGCCTGAAGGCCCGCCTGGCCGTCCTCACCGCTCCGTTCATTTGCCTGGATGGCATGAACGAAAAGGGGGTTTCCATCGCCGTGCTCACCTTGGATAGCGAACCCACCTACCAGCAGACCGGCAAAACCGCCATCACCCCCACATTGGCCATCCGTCTGGTGTTGGATCACGCCGCCACTACCGCTGAAGCGGTAGACCTGCTGCGGGAATATGATATGTTTTCCTCCGGCGGCCGGGATTATCACTTCTACATCACCGATGCCAGCGGAGATGGGCGTGTGGTGGAATATGACTGCGACGATCCCGCCCGCCCCCTGGTGGATACCCCCGCAGCGGCCGCCACCAACTTCTATGCGCTCTACTCGGACCGAGTCCAGCCCGATCAGCGAAACGGCATCTACGGCCATGGCCGGGAACGCTACGATACCGTACTGGAAATATTGGAGCAGCAAAAGGAGGTTCTCTCCCCCCTTACCGTGTGGGATGTCCTGCGGGCCACCGCCCAGGAGCCTGTCCCCGAGGACATCACCAGCAATACCCAGTGGTCCATCTGCTTCCACAATACCACCCTTTCCGCCGATGTGGCCCTGCGCCGTCACTGGGATAATATTTTCTGCTTCCGCCTGACTGCGAATACCGCCACTGCGCTTTCCTGAGCCAAACCGCAAAAAATCCCCCTATCGGGGGATTTTTTATTTTGCCTGTTACCGGTTCAGCAGCCATATCGCAATATTAAGATACGCCGCAAAGCATAGCCAAATGAGATAAGGGATCTGCAAATAAGCCGCCTTGGGGCTTATCTGCTCAAATCGTAGCACCATAATCATCACCAACGCAATGAGAAGCAGCAGCCAAATCGCCGCAAAGCCCCACATCTCCCACCGGAAGAAGAAAAACGGCCACAGCAGGTTCACCACCAGCTGCACAATATAGAGATTCCGGGCGAGCCTGGCATGGGCCGGGTCGGCATTCCATACCATCGCCATTCCTATCGCCATCAGCAGATACAGCACTGCCCACACCACCGGGAACAGCCACCCTGGCGGCGATAACGGCGGTTTTATATAGTTTTCGTAGTTGCCTCCGCTGCCAGAAAGAATTCCAGCCAGCACCCCGCCTGCTATGGTCGGCAATATCGCCCACAGGTAGACTTTCCAAGGTTTTTGCTTCATTGCCACGCCCCCTTTGCCCTTAGTATACGCACCGGGGCTATTCTCTATGCGGCCGGCAAATAGCCCCGCTCCTCCTCTCCTCCCAGCAGAATCCCGGCCTTGGCGGCAGCCCGCCCCTGCGGGGCTGCCGGGCTTCGCCCGGCTCGGCGCGCTGCGCGCGCCGGGGCTGCCGCCCCCTCCCCCTCCGCAAACTCTCCCCATGTTAAAATGTGTTGCTTGCTTCCCCGCCGCTTTTTGTGTCATAATAGCGGGGTAGGAAATCGCAAGGAGGGAAAGCCATGCTGAGCGAAAATATCAAAATCCTGCGAAAGGCCCGGGGCCTTTCGCAGCAGGAGCTGGCCGAACGGCTGCATGTGGTCCGGCAGACCGTCAGCAAATGGGAGCAAGGGCTCTCGGTCCCGGATGCCGATCTGCTGGTACGGCTGGCCGAGTGTCTGGAGGTCTCCGTAGAGGAGCTGCTGGGCGATTCAAAGCCGGAAAGCACCGCTCCGCTGGAGCCGCAGGCCGTGCTGGCGGATAAGCTGAGTGCCCTCACCGGCCAGCTGGCGGAACAAAACCACCGTCGCCGCCGCTTCTGGAAATGGGTCGCCATCGCCGCCGGGGTATGCGGGCTGTTGCTGCTGCCGCAGCTGGTGCTTACCCTGCTTATCCTGGGGTACAGTCTCCCGGCCCATAACAGCAACAGCATCGGCATCATCGGCGGCGCGGATGGCCCTACCGCCATTTTTGTCACCGCCGGCTTTCCCTGGGGCCTGCTCTTCGCCATGCTGGGCTGCGTCGCCCTGGTGATACTGGGCATCATCATGTGCCGCCGTCCGGACTAAGGAGGAACCTATGAAACGAATTTTCGCTGTTATTTTTGCCAGCCTTCTGCTGCTTACCGCCTGCGGCAGTCAGGTCTCCGCCCACTGCATCGAGGATAAAGACTGGCAGGTCGTCACGGTGCAGTCCACCCATGATGGCAGCATCCTTTTCATCGGGGACAGCATGCGGGAAATCTACCCCGATACCGCAGTACTCGAACTGACCTGCCGGGCCGAAAATGGCAAGCTCACCTTCACCTCCGGCACACAAAGCTGGGAGGGCAGCTACACCCGGCAGGATAGCGGCGGTGTGGAGGCCACCATTTACAGCCTCACCGTAGGGGATGAAACCGGCCCCGCGGCGGTATCGGTCACCACCCGGCAGGATGGCAGCGCCGAGCAGACGCTGGTACTACAACTGGGCGGGTACTCGCTGTACTTTACCGCGGCCGCTTCGTAAAGTTTTCGGTCAAGCCTTTTTCAAAAGGCTTGCAGTTTCCAAAGACAGCGTCTTTGGTCGCCCATTTCAATGGGCGAAACTCCTTAAGGCCGGAGGGCGCTCCGAAAGGGGATGAATTGTGGGGATGACCCAGTGTGGTCATTTCCACAAGAGGGGGAGCCCTGCAAGAGAGGGCTCCCCCTTAGTTTTCTCCTTAAGTAAACTTTCTTTTCGTTGAACAGGCGAAAAGAGCATCGGCGGGGCGTCGCTCTGCCAGCCCTCACAGAAGGCTTTTCTTGCCCTCCACCGATAAAGAGCAAAAACCATCCCCCACCGGCTCATCACCGATGGGGGACAATTTATACATATTCTCTTACTTGTTCAGGTCAGGAGCCGATACAGGAGGACGGCGGAAGTGGGAGTGCTGCTCAAACGCATAAGCGATCTCGATAAGCTTCGCCTCGCTCCAGGGACGGCCGATGATCTCCATGCCGACCGGCACGCCGATGGGCGCGTTCTCATCGGGCGCAAAGCCCGCGGGAACCGCGATGGAGGGGAACCCGGTGGAGGAGCACAGTACGCCGTTGCGCTGCTGCTGGTTGGCACCGATCTTGCAGACCAGCTGCTGCTGATGGGGATAAACCATGGCATCCAGGTTCAGGTCGGCCATGATCTTCAGCACATGGGTGCGCACACCGATCTTGTTATACATCTTCTCCAGGTAGCGGGGAGAACCCACCTCGCGGGTCATGGCATCGCGCATATTGCTCTCGCTAAAGGGATGGAACAGACCCTTCTCCAGGATCTCCGCCATGCTGTGGATCTGCCAGTCCTCGGGCAGGGTGGCCAGATACCCGTCCAGGTCATGCTGGAAGTCATCCAGATGAACGGAAACCTCGCTGGTCAGCCACGGCTGGTCGATGTTATCGGTCACGGGCACCAGGGTAGCGCCGTTCTCCTCAAAGACCTTCAGGGCATTGCGCACCACCTTGTTGGTGGATTCGTTGATCTCTTCCTTGCCAAAGAGGCTCTCCAGCACACCGATGCGGCGGCCCTTCATGCCGTCCACATTCAGGTGATCCATGTAGCACTCCTCGTGGCCCACGCTCCAGGCCGTCTCGGCGTCATCAGGGTCATAACCCTTGATGACATCCAGGCAGCGAACGGCATCCTCTACGGTACGGCAGATGGGACCCGCGGTATCCTGTGTCAGGGAATAAGGCACAATGCCCGCGCGGGAAACCAGGCCGATGGTGGGACGAATGCCAACCAGGCTGTTGGCGGAAGAGGGGGAACGCACGGAATTGATGGTATCAGTACCAAGGCCAATGATGCCGATATTGCAGGCGATGGAAGCACCGGTGCCGCCGGAAGAACCGCCGGGGGTACGGGTGGGATCATAAGGATTCACCGATTGGCCCATCACCGAGCTGATGGTCTCGCCCCAGATGGCGAACTCATGCAGGTTGGTCTTGGCCAGAATGAGAGCACCTGCTTCGCGCAGCTTCTTGGTCACAAAGGCATCCTTATCCGGCACCCAGCCCTCCAGCGCGATGCTGCCGGCGGTCGTGGGCATATCGGTGGTATTAAAGTTGTCCTTCAGCATCACCGGGATACCGTGCAGCGGGCCGCACAGCGCATGGTGCTCCTTTACATAGGCGTCAAATGCATCCGCCTCCTCCAGCGCCTTGGGGTTTACACAGATGATGGAATTGATGGCCGGACCCTCGTGGTCATAGGCCTTGATACGCGCGATATAATCCTCGCACAGCTCGCGGCAGGTCAGCGTGCCATCCAAATAGGCGGCCTGTACCTTAGCCACAGTGGTCTCCATAATGTCAAATTTGCTCATGGGGCTACTCCTTCCTTTTTCCCGGGATAAGCACTTTTTTCTCCAACTTACCCATTTTGTTATACTCATTATAAGCCCCCAAAATGCCTTCGTCAACGGCTTTTTGCCGCCTTGTGTCCCCTCCACAAGCCGCCCGTTTCTCATTGGCCTCGCTTTGTTCCCTGCCCCTAACCCAGCCCCTGCAAGGGGCCAAATACGGGCGCAGCCCAGCCGCCCTGCGGGCGGCTTTCGCGGCCTGCGGCCGCTGCGGCGGCTCCTGCGGAGCCGCCGGGGCTGCGCCCCCCCCCCCTCTCTTCCCCCGTTGGCCCCCCCCCCAATATGTGGTAGAATGAACACAATAGAATAAATCAACGCTTATCAATGAGGTACACACCATGACCGATTGGAAATCTATCCCCAAAATAGACGCCCATATCCACCTGCTCCCTCCCGATGTGATCGAAAATAACCGGGGAAACGGCGACCGCTTCGTTGAGTATGGCAGCGTGGATGACTACCTGCGGCTCATGGATCAGTACCATATCGAGGCCGCATGCGTCATGCCGTTCAATGACCCCTACATGCTTTCCATGGATTTTACGGTCGGCTCCGTCCACAGTAACCTGCTCGCCATGTGCCGGCAGGCGGAAAACCGCCTCTTCTGTTTCGCGGATATTGATATCCGCAGCCCGATCGAAACGACCCTGGAACTCCTGGAAAAGGCCCTAGAACAAAAAGAATTTCTGGGCGTAAAAATTCACCCCACCAATACCGGCTACCCCGTGGACGGTACCTACTACGACCGTGTTTTCGCGTGGGCGGAACAAAACCGGGTACCGGTCGAGATCCATTCCTATCCCAGAACCCACCTCCCGGATGATGTCTGCTCTCCCTCCCGCATCAGAAATGTTATCCGGAAATACCCCACGCTGCGGGTTTCCGTGGCACATGCCGGCGGGTTCCAATACGAGGAGCTTATCGGCCTTGGCCTGTACTTCAATATCTCCGCCGTGTTGACCGATTGGGCCGACCAATACGGCATCGAAAAAACCAACCATATCCTAAGGCAGCTGAATGTCAACCGGCTGGTATTCGCCACCGATTACCCCGATAACCGCAAGCTCGCTCCGTGCGAAATCTATGACCGGTATTGCGCAATTCTCGGCAAAATGGATTTCACCCTTGCGGAAGCGGAAAACATCTGCAAATTCAACGCGTTAAGAATGCTCACGCTTTAACTGTCAGTCTGAATTTCCCTCTATTATATAAGGAAGCAAAGGAGAACCACCATGGATTCTGTCAAACTCGCCGTCAATGGCACCCTCATGCGGGGCCTCCCGCTGGAAAAGAATCTCCTCGATGCCGGCGCCACCTTCCTGCGGGAAGCCGCCACCGCCCCCTGCTACCGTCTGTGGAGCATCCACGATAATAACCCCGCCATGCTGCGGGTGGACCCCGCCGACCCCCATGCCGTCAGCGTCGCCGTGGAGGTATGGCAGGTCCCTGCCGCCGGGCTCGCCTCGGTACTCATGAAGGAACCCGAAGGTCTCTCGGTCGGCAAGGTCGCCCTCTCCGATGGCGAGGTCGTTCTCGGCGTCATCGGCGAACCAGAACTCGTCCGCGGCCAAAAGGAGATCTCCTCCTACGGCGGCTGGCGCAGCTACATCGCCTCGCTCTGATCCCATCCGGCGCCGCCGTTCCGCTCTTATCGCGTCCCCACCCCCCTTTCCTTTGGTGGGATAGCAGCGCTCCCCCGCTGCGCGGCGGCGCCTGCCCCGCGGCCCCAGCCGCCCCTCATCTTCCCCTGCGCAAAAATCGGAGACGCCCCAGCGTCCCCGATTTTTTATTTCCTCTTATTCAGCTGTTCTTTTCTTCCTCCGGCAGCAGGCTCGTCATGCTGTGCAGGCTGATGCCCAGCGTCGAAGCATTGTGCAGCAGCGCCGAGGTCGTCGGCGGGATCAGCCCCGCCACCCCCAGGATGATCAGCATCAGGTTAAAGCCCACGATCGTCCGGTAGTTCTGGTGGATCCGCGCCATCAGCGCCTCACTCAGCCGTCGCAGCGTCACCAGCGCAAAGAGATCCTCCGAAGCAATGGTGATATCCGCGATCTCCCGGGCAATGGCCGCCCCGGTGCTGATGGCAATGCCCGCGTCCGCCTCCGAAAGGGCCGGGGAATCGTTCACCCCATCGCCGATCATGATAACGGTATGGCCCTTCGCCTTCTCCGCCCGGATAAAGTTCGCCTTATCCTCGGGCAGCACCTCGGCATAGCAGGCATCCACGCCCACCAGCGCCGCCACCGCCTCGGCGGTCCGGCGGTTGTCGCCGGTCATCATGACGATCTTGTTAATGCCGCAGCCATGCAGCGCCGCCACGGCGTCCTTGGCCTCGGCCCGCAGCGGGTCATAAATGCAGATGACCGCCGCCAGCTCGCCCGCTATACACAGGTACAGCTGGGAATACTTCTCCGGCAGAGCGGCAAAGGCCGCTTCCTCCCCGGCCGACACCCGGCAGCCCTCGTCCTCAAAGACAAAGTGCGCGCTGCCAATCAGTACCTTCTTGCCCTCCACCGTACTGGAAATGCCGTGCGCCACCACATATTCCACCCGGCTGTGGTATTCCTCGTGGCTCAGTCCCTTTTCACGGGCGGCTTCCACCACGGCGTTCGCCATCGAGTGCGGATAATGCTCCTCCAGACAGGCGGCCAGCCGCAGCATCTCATCGGCGTTGTGCCCGCCAAAGGGGATGACCTCCGCCACCGTGGGGGTGGCATGGGTCAGCGTGCCGGTCTTATCAAAGACCACCGTATCCGCCTTAGCCACCGCCTCCAGGAAGCGCCCGCCCTTGACGGAAATATGGTTGGCGCTGCTCTCCCGCATGGCGGAAAGCACCGCGATAGGAATGGCCAGCTTCAGCGCGCAGGAAAAGTCCACCATCAGCACCGCCAGCGTCTTGGTGATGTTGCGGGTCAGCAGCCAGGTGGCCGCCGTGCCGCCCAGGGTATAGGGCACCAGCCGGTCAGCCAGCCGCGCCGCCTTATCCTCGGCGGTGGATTTCAGCTTCTCCGATTCCTCTATCATCCGCACAATGCGGTCATAGCGGCCCTCGCCGCTGGCCTTTTCCACCCGGATCAGGCATTCGCCCTCCTCCGCCACCGTACCGGCATAGACAGGACTTCCCTCCCGCTTCACCACCGGCAGCGATTCCCCGGTGATGGAGGACTGGTTCACGGTCGCTTCGCCGCTCACCACCCGGCCATCCAGCGGGATCATATTCCCGGTCCGCACCACGATGCAGTCCCCGGCCTTCACCTCGGTCAGAGGCGCCAGCACCTCGGTGTCGCCCGCCTTCAGCCATACCTTGTCCACATTCAGCGCCATGGCCCCGGCCAGGTCAGCCACCGATTTCTTGTGCGTCCATTCCTCCAGGATCTCACCCAGCCGCAGCATAAACATCACCGAGCCCGCGGTGGAAAAATCTCCCCGCAGCATCGAAACACTTACGGCTGTGGCATCCAGCACTGCCACCGAGAGCTTGCCGTGCCACAGGGCCCGCAGTCCCTCCCGGATGTACTTGACCGACCGGAAAAGGGAAATGGCCGTGGTAACAGGCACCGGCAAAAACAGCTTGGAGATCATCCTCCGCATCACCGTCCCGGCCAGCTTGTCCTCAAATTCCCGGTTCAGCACCCGCGGGGTGTGCTCCGGCACCAGGTCCAGCGTTTCCGCCTTTTCAAAGGAGAACTCCCCCAGCGCCCCAAGCGCCCGCAGCACCGCCTCCCGCTTTCCGCGGTACAGCACCACCGCGTCCTGCGTCCGGTCGTATACCTTCACCTCGGTCACGCCCTCCACCGCGCGCAGGCTGTATTCCAGCAGATCCGCCTCCCGCAGCGTCATGCGGGCGCGGCACAGGTGTACCCGCAGCCGCCCGCGGCTCTCATGGCGAATAATACACTTCATCCTTTCGGTTCACCTCCATAGGGAAAAAGAGAAAGCCGCCAAAACAGGCGGCTCAGCGCCGGTCACTCGGCAGGAGTCTCCGCGGCATCCTCAGCGGTCTCAGCGGTGTCCTCCACCACTTCCTCCGCCAGCTCAGCCGCCCGGCGCTCGTTTAGCTCCTTGGCGTCCGCGTAGATGTCCTCGGCGTTCTCCCGGACAGTAGTCACGGCATCCATCACGCAGTCCTTGGCGCGCAGCGCGGCGGCTGTTACGCCAGTGTAGACCTTCTTGGCTTCCCGGCTGCCCAGGATCTTCAGTCCGGCGGTGCCGAACAGAACACCGGCCGCAAATAATCCGATCTTCTTCATAATTCTATTCCTCCTGTCAGTCGGCACGGCGGCAGCTTCCGCCATGCGTTTCTGTGATTACCTTCGTTTGACAAGAGCACATACGGTTTTTGCGGGCATAAATGCCCCCCGACATTGCGCGTCGCGTTGACAGGCGCCAGCCTGCCTGCCGCTCCGCGCTTCCTCTGGCGCCGTTTCTCCCGCGCAAAAACTCCGCAGGACTTTTCGGCGAGAGAAAACCGGATGATGACAAGGAAGAGGACGCCGGCATACTGGCGTATGTCAAGGACGATGACGCAGTCAGCACCGATTTTCGCTGCCGAAAAGCGTGTGTGTCCTTGTCAAGCGAAGGTGTTTTTTCACACCCCATATTTATCATAAAGAACACCGAAATGCAAGTGCTTTTCCCACGAAAAATCCCGTTTTTTCGCAGAAAATCCTTCTTTTTACCCGCCCCATTTTGTGCTGTTTTTCCGCCCTACAAGATATAGTGGCACAGTGTCATTTTTAGCCACAACTAATTTCCTGTTTGATTCGCTAAATTGCCATAATGTAAGATCTGGCACGGGTTCCATTCATCCCAAAGATTCGGAAACACCTCCAGCTCCTTAAACCCTAAACTCCGGTAAAAACGGTTGGTGTTATCATATTCTTTGCAGCGCCCCATCTGCACCGTTTTTACCTGCAAAAAAGAATATCCGCTTTGGGCCGCATACTTCCTCGCTGCCGCGAAAAGCGCCCGGCCACTGCCCCGGCGGTGGTGCCTTCGGTCCACTCCCATCACCGCCAGCTCCATAGTATCCCGCCCAGTCTCCTTCAGGCAAAGAAAGCCGACCGGCTTTCCCTGTTCCATCGCGGCAAAGCAGGGTTGTTCGGCGCTTTGGGCAATATATTCCTCCCGCGCCTCGGCTATGCCAAACCACTCCGGCAGCCCCTCCAAAATTCTCCGTACCACCCTTTGCTTTTCCTCCGGCACTGTGATCTCCCGAATCTCCATATTGTCCTCCCCTCATCAAAACAACCGGCACAGTTCCCCATGCCGGCCGTTATCTTTATGCCTCCGCAGGCTCCGCCGCGGTGAATTTCGCCATCTCCACCAGGGTGTCAAACATCCGCAGGCTCTGGCTCTGGAACGCCGTAAAATCAATCGCCATGACCTTGTCATTTTTCACGGCGGCCACCACCTTGTACTCGTAGCTCTGCTTCACCGTCTCCACCTCGTCCGCCTCAGCACAGAAGATGACATCCGGTTCCAGCGCCTTCAGCTCACTTTCCGGGTACAGCCAGTTGGTGTAGTCCGCCCCGCTGCAGTGGAAGCCCACCTGGGCCAGCAGCTGGCCCTCCAGGGTATCCCCGGTGGCCATGCGGTAGGGGTAGGAGATAAGCAGGGTGGCATCGGGGGCGGCAGCCATCCCGGAAAGGGCGGCGGCCGCCTCGGCCAGCTTGCTGTCTATCGCCGTGCTTACGGTCTCCGCGGCGGCAGTACCGGTCACATTACCGGCCAGCAGGCTGCCCAGCGCCCGGTAGTTCTGCTTTATCCCCTCCACCGAGTCCGCCCGGGGCAGCACCAGCACCTGGGCCCCGGCCTGCTGCAGCTCGGTCAGGGTGCTTTCCGTCGGCTGGACGGTACACAGCACCAGCGTGGCTCCGCTGGCTTTTATTTTTTCCACCTCCGGCTGATAGGCGCTGCCCATCCGGGGTTTGGCGGCAGCAGCCGCCGGGGCAGCGCAGTACTCGCTCACCCCCACCAGCAGCTCCCCATAGCCCAGGTCATACACCATTTCGGTGGTCCCCGGGGAAAGGGATACCACGGCCGCAGGGGCTTCGGTCAGGGTCACACTGCCCACCGTCACCGGGTATTCGGGGTCGGGCTTGGGCTCCGGTTCGGCCGGGTTATTGTTACAGCCGACAGCCAGCAGCAGAAGCGCCGCGGCGGCCAGGGCCAGCAGTTTTTTCATCATGGCACATCCTCCCTTGGTTTCTCTCTTCATTGTACCCGTTTTGGGCCCGCATTTCAAATGAACTTTGTATGAACGCCCCGGAAAATTGCGGCAGAGCTCCTCCGCGGGCCTGTGCAGGGGGCGCATTCGGGCCGCAGGCCAAACCGTCCCCCGCGGGGGACGGTTTCAGCGGGCTCCGCCCGCTGGCCCCGGCTGCGCCGGGGCGGCCTGCGGCCCGCCCCTTGCAGAAACTCCGCCTCCACGCTCAATACATCTCGTATAATTCGTTCAAATTTATACTCTTTTCGCAAATCTCTCGCCCACAGCCTTTTGGCAGGTCAGCATCACTTTTGCTGAAAACCCACATCCATCGGATCAAGTCCGTACAAATGGCTGGCTTAGGAAAAGGCAGCTCGCCCGCTTCCCCGCAGGCTTTCTGCCAGGCCAAGGAACCAGGGCGCAGCCCCCTCCGGCTCCGCCGGAGGCGTCGGCCGTCCCGGCCGGCGTGACCGCCCTCCGGGCGGTCCGGGCTGCGCCCCACCCCTTTTCGGGTCTTTCCCTATCCCGTCAATTTCGCACCTAAATTATACACGCCGTATTCTATCGTCAAATTATACTACCGTTCGGTGAAATTCCCTACGATTTTGCGATTTCAAATGCCGTGTATCATTTCCCTGCGTCAAAACTTCACAGAACGATTCAACGAGAGAAAATCAAAAATAACATCGTCAGCGATGGCTCCCCCTTGGGGGAAAGGATGCCCCCACAGCGGAGAGTCCTTACCCATTAGGTTCAGCTAAATCCGGCCGCTGCGACATCTCAAGAAGCACCAACTTACCCTCTTTGCCGTACCTCCCTACGACATTTCCCACCGCTAAAAAGTACGCCTGTCCCCGCCAAGGGAATGAGCCGTTTTTCGCTATTCTTCGGCGGCCTTCACCACATCCTCCGCCAGCCGTTTTATATCGTCCAGCGTCTGCAATTCCCCGGCACGGCGGCGCAGCTGGGCCGCCCCCCGCACCCCGCTGATGTACCATCCGCAGTGCTTTCTGGCCTCATGGCTGGCCACCCGCTCCCCCTTGTACTGCACGGCCAGGGTCATCTGCTCCACCATCAGCTCCATGCGCTGTTCCAGCGGAGGGGTCGGATCGTATTCCCCGGTTTGCAGGTACTGGCGCACCTGCCGGAACAGCCACGGGGCCCCCAGGGCGCCCCGGCCAATCATGATGAGATCGCAGCCGGTGGTTTCGTACAGGGCCTTGGCGGTTTCGGGGCTTACCACATCGCCATTGCCAATGACCGGGATGGAAACCGCGTTTTTTACCTGGCGGATGATCTCCCAATCCACCGGGGGAGCGTACATTTGCTGCCGGGTCCTGCCATGAACCGTCACGGCATCAGCCCCGGCGGCTTCGGCCATTTGGGCAAATTCCACGGCGTTGATGCGGCTGTCATCCCAGCCCTTGCGGAACTTGACCGTAACCGGGATGCTGCTGGCCGCCTTTACCGCGCGTATGATGCTCTCGGCCCGGTCCGGCTCCAGCATAAGGGCGCTGCCGCTGCGGTTGCCGGCAATTTTGGGGGCGGGGCAGCCCATGTTGATATCCAGCCAGGCGGGGGAATACTGCTGGGCCAGCTCGGCCGCGCGCGCCATGGGTTCCGGTTCATCGCCAAAAAGCTGGATGGCGCAGGGCATTTCCAGCGGGCCTATTTCCATGAGCTCGGCGCTTTTGCGGCTGCCCTGCACCAGCCCCTTGCAGCTTACCATCTCGCCCACGCAGGCCACGGCCCCAAAGCGCATGGCCAGCTCCCGCAGGGCGCGGTCGGAGACGCCGGCCATAGGGGCCAGCATGGCATAGGGAGGCAGCTCCCATTTTCCCAGAATCATCCTGTTTTCCTCCCGGTTTGGAATGCGAACGAAAGTTCTCCAGTTTCATTGTAGCACAAGAACGGCGGGATGTAAAGGCGCGAACAAAAGTTTGTAGGAGTGCACGAAAATTCTTACATTTTGGGGGCTTGACAATGGGCAGGGTGCATAGAAAAAAGCCCCCGGTGAGGGGGGCTTTGGGGTGGGTCATGGATTATTTTTTGCGGGTGAGGACGGCGAGGCCGAGGGCGGAGACGGCCATGAGGGCCACAGCCGCGGCGACGACATCATTGGCGCCGG
>CALERQ010000137.1 GCA_937907305.1 uncultured Clostridia bacterium
CGGCCTGCAGCAGATCATCGAGCTCATTAACGGCCTTTCTTTTACCGAGGAGGACATCGAATACTTCCGTAAAAAGGGGTGCTTTTCGGAGGACTTCTTCAATTTCCTGCGGAATTTCAAGTTCCGCTGCGATGTTTGGAGCATCAAGGAAGGCACCCCCATCTTCCCCAATGAGCCGATTATTACCGTCCGTGGACCGCTGGAGCAGGTACAGATGGTAGAGACCATGCTGCTTGTCACCTTTAATTTTGAGACTCTCATTGCTACCAAGGCCAGCCGTCTTATCCGGGCAGCGCAGGGCCGTGCCATTGTGGAATTTGGCTCCCGCCGTGCTCAGGGGTACGATGGCGCTATGCTGGGTGCCCGTGCCGCCTATATCGCGGGCTGTGCCGGCACCGCCTGCACCATTAGCGACCGTATGATGGGTGTACCGGCTTCCGGCACTATGGCCCACAGCTGGGTTCAGGCCTTCGAAAACGAGTATGAGGCCTTTAAGGCCTATGCTGAGACCTACCCCGATAACTGCTGCCTGCTGGTAGATACCTACAATGTTCTCAAATCCGGTGTGCCCAATGCTATTCGGGTATTCAATGAGGTTGTCCTGCCCAAGGGTTTCCGCCCCAAGAGCATCCGTTTGGATAGTGGTGACTTGGCCTATCTTTCCAAGAAAGCCCGTAAGATGCTGGATGACGCCGGTTTCCCGGATGTCAAGATCATGGCATCTAACTCGCTGGATGAATACATCATCCGCGACCTGCTGCTGCAGGATGCCAAGCTCGATTCCTTTGGCGTGGGCGAAAATCTCATTACCAGCAAAAATGAACCTGTTTTTGGCGGTGTTTATAAGCTGGTCGCCATCGAAAATGACAAGGGCGAGCTGATCCCCAAAATCAAGCTCAGCGAGACTGCCCAAAAGATCACCACCCCCGGCTTTAAGGAGGTTTACCGCTTCTACGGCCGGGATAACGGCAAGGCTCTGGCGGATTACATTGTGTTGGCTGGTGAAGAGGTGGATGATACCAAGCCCATTACCATCTTCGATCCCAACGACATCTGGAAGAAAAAGACCCTCACCAATTTCCGGGCCGAAAAGCTCCAGGTGCAGATCTTCAAACAGGGTGTTCAGTGCTACACCGCGCCTTCGCTGGAGGAGGTTCGCAGCTACTGTGCCGCCCAGATGGACACCCTGTGGGACGAGATCAAGCGCTTTGAGTACCCTCACACCTATTATGTCGATCTTTCTCAAAAGCTGTGGGATACCAAGCAGCGCCTGATGGAAGAGATGAATCAGCAGTAATTTTACCCTATAAAGGGAGGAGAAAATATATGGAGAAAATGTATCATGTGGGATTTGATGACACCCACGGCGCCAAGTATGTCATTCTGCCGGGAGATCCTGGCCGTGTGGAGAAGATCGCACAGTTTTTGGATGAGCCGCACTTCTACTGCCAGCATCGGGAGTACACCACCTGGCTGGGTAAGGTAGATGGCGAGACCGTCATGGTTATGTCCACCGGCATGGGCGGTCCATCTACCGCTATCGGCGTAGAGGAATGCTACAAGACTGGCGTGCGTACCTTCATCCGCATCGGTACCACCGGCGGTATCAATCTCAAAGTCATGGGCGGCGATCTTGTCATCGCCAATAGCGCCATCCGCATGGAGGGCACCACCCGCGAGTACATGCCCATTGAGTTCCCGGCTGTCGCCGATCACGATGTTACCTGCGCTCTCATCCAGGCCGCTAAAAACCTGGGCGCCCGCTGGCATGTCGGCACCGTCCAGTGCAAGGATGCCTTCTACGGCCAGCATGAGCCGGAACGCCTGCCGGTTGGTCCCATGCTGGAATATAAGTGGGAGTGCTGGAAAAAAGGCGGCACCCTCTCCAGCGAGATGGAGTCTGCTGCACTGTATGTTGTCTGCGCCACGCTGGAAGAAGCCCGTGCCGGCTGCATCCTGAATGTTTGCTGGAACCAGGAGCGCAAAAAGCTTGGCCTGCCCGATCCCGAGCAGCACGATACCGCTCTGGCCTGCCAGGCTGCCGTGGAGGCGGTCCGTCTGCTTATCCAGCAGGATAAGGAAGTTGCCGCGCAGCAGTAAAAGATATTCCAAAGAGCCGTGCCACATGCGGCTCTTTTCCTTTGGGAGGAGCAACACATGACCGAACGCCTCAATGATCTCATCCTGGTGGATGCGTGGGATCGTCCCATTGGTACCACCGGTAAAATGGAAGCCCATACCATCCCGCTTTTGCACCGGGCCTTCTCGGTATTCCTCATCAATGATCGCGGGGAGCTGCTGCTGCAAAAGCGTGCCCCGGGCAAGTACCACTCCGGCGGCCTGTGGGCCAATGCCTGTTGTTCACATCCAAGAGTGGGGGAGGAAACTATCCCCTCTGCGGAAGCCCGCCTGATGGAAGAACTGGGTATTACCTGCCCCTTGCGGGAGATCGGCAGCTTTGTCTATCTCCACCGCTTCCATGAGGCCCTCTACGAATACGAGTATGACCATGTTCTCCTTGGACGGCACTGTGGCCCATTTACCCCCGATCCGGAAGAGATCGAGGAACTGCGTTGGGTCACGCCCACACAGCTGGCGGAGGAACTGCGTACCACCCCAGAACGATTTGCCTCGTGGTTCCTCACTGCCGCGCCCATGGTACTGCGGTCCCTGGAATAACTTGACGAAATCGGATGAATATGGTATTCTAACACACGACAAATGAATCAGATGCAGGCAGACGCTTCCGCTTATTTTAGAGGGGAGCAGGGAATCAGGTGCAAATCCTGAGCGATCTCGTCGCCGTAACGGGGAGCCGACCTCCATTTATGTCACTGGGAAACTGGGAAGACGGAGCAAAGCGATGATCCGAAGCCGAAAGACCGGTCTGCCTGCGGTGCAAAAAAGTACCACGAGGAATTGGTCAAACGCACAAAAGACCCGCAGGAAAAGCGATTTTCCATCGGGTCTGTTTGGCTGTTCCCAATTTTCCATATTGGGGGCAGCCACATTATTTTTCAGGAGGAAAAAGAAAATGCAAAAGAACAAAAAAGTCCTTATCATCGCAGCCGTGGTGCTGCTGGTCATTGCCGCCGTATTTTATTTTG
Source organism: uncultured Clostridia bacterium (assembly GCA_937907305.1). GTDB lineage: Bacteria > Bacillota > Clostridia > Oscillospirales > Ruminococcaceae > Angelakisella. Next base: position 3,108 of record CALERQ010000137.1, read on the forward strand.
TCGGCAAGAACAACCAGCCCCAGACCGTCGAGGGCGCCAAGACCATCACTGTTACCGTAATGCAGGAGGGTGTGGATGATAAGGTCTTCACCATTCACACCGATGCCGAATTCCTGCGCGGCGCCCTGGAGCAGGAAAACCTCGTCGAGGGCACCGAATCCCAGTATGGCCTCTATGTCACCACGGTTGATGGCGTAGCTGCTGATGATAGCCAGCGCCAGTACTGGTGCTTTAAGGACGGCAACGGCGATAATCTTACTGTCGGGGTCGATTCTGCCCCCATCGCCGATGGCGACGCCTTCCAGATCGTACTTACCACCTATTAAGTCGGCCGCATGAAGCTGAAAACGAAGGAGCTGGTTCTGGCAGCCATGCTGTCAGCCCTGCTCATCGCCGCCAAGCAGGCTATGTCCTTCATCCCCAATTTTGAGCCGGTCACTTTACTGCTCATCCTGTATACACTGCACTTTCCCCGCATAACACCGCTTATCATCTATGTGTTTGTGGCGGTACAGGTGCTTCTTTACGGCTTCAATGTCTGGGTGTATATGTATCTCTACATCTGGATCATTTTGTACGCCGTGGTGCGCCTGCTGGCCCGGTGGGGCAGCTACCCTCTGTGGATCATCGTTGCCACAGTGTACGGGATGCTCTTTGGCCTGCTCTGTTCGCCAGTTTATCTCTTCATTGGCGGTTGGAACATGGCACTTTCATGGTTCATTTCCGGTATCCCGTATGATATCATGCACGGCATTGGCAATGCCATCATGGTAGCGGTACTGTTCATTCCGCTGGACAAGCTCTTTGCCCGCTTGAAGGCAACCAAAAGCTATTAAAAAAGCTCCCCCGCCCACAGTAGGGCAGGGGAGGTTTCTCTTTATTCGGCTTTGTTAATTTGGCAGCTCCATCACCCAGTTTACCTCATCAATGGGGTTGCGCGGATCCGTGTCGGCATCGCTGTGGTAATACAGCCGCCCATCGGTGCCGGCTATCATGTAGCGGAAGGCGCTGCCCTCAGCATACACGCCCTTCAGCGGCATAGAGTACACCTTTGGGACCTCGCTGTTAGCCTGCAAAAACAGATAGGTCCCATCCTCCTGCTGCAGCAGCACATTACCATCATCGGTTGCTACCGGCACGCCGGGCAAATCATATTGGTCAGTGGCAGGCCGCTGCTCCTCGGGGGTGTCCGATGTACCAATGGGGTCACCCCATCCATAGTGGTGGTGATACAGCCCGCCATCCGCGGTCCGGTACCAGATATCGTCATAATAGCGCATTTTATTGTAGGCGCTGTAACAGAAATCCGTTACATCCTGTGCGACCTCCAGCCGGTCGTTAGCATCCTCCTTGCTGCAGTTCCGCAGCGTATTATTTTCATCCAGTATCAGCATTCGTTCCCGCTCACTACCGGCGATTGCCTTGGCCTTAATACCCTCCAGCGTATGCCAGGCGGTTTGGCTATATTCCTCCGCCGTTTTCTCCGGGGCGTAATCTATGCGGTAATACTGCACCGTGCCGTCCTTAAAAAGGACCGAATTACAGGAGATCGCCGTTACTTCCTGTAGCGGATCTGGCTGGTGTGGGCCGCCCATTTCCAGAACATTATAGCGGTTGTAGCTTCCGTCCTCAAACAGTACCGATAATGTGCCATAGTTGGTCTCGTCAATCAGGATATCCTGCACCCCCTGGAACTCCAGCTCCAGCGTGGTCATATCCGGCTGATTATCCTCAGTAAAGGTGCAAGAGTATAGGTTATGTTCGTCGGTCAGCATCCACAGGCTGTAAAATGACCGATCCGCCTTGATGATCTTTTCTCCCGCCACCTCAGCCTGCTGCTCCGGCATCTGCACGGTGATTGTCTCATACTTCAGCGTTTGGGTAGTCTTATCATCGCACCCCGCCAGCCCCACCAGCAGGACCAGGGCACACAGCATAGCGGTTAGTCTTGTTGCCTTTTTCATGTTGTCCTCCATTCTTTGCAGTGGTTTTTCTCTTACACATACTATAACGAATAAAGACGCCATTTTGCAACATCAAATGAGAAGAAATTTGAAAAAACAGAAAAAACCGCTGCCCCATCTTTGGGGGCGGCGGTTGCTGCTTTGGAATATCTGTTTATCCCAACCGGCCGGGCAGGTACCACAGCGCAAAGTTAAAATAGACTAAAATCGACAGTGCGTCAGTGATGGTAGTGATCAGCGGCGAAGCCATAATGGCTGGGTCTACATGAACCAGCTTCGCCAAAATAGGCAGCACACATCCCATCGATTTTGCGATGCAGACAGTGAGGATCAGCGTAACGGAAACCACCACAGCTACCTGCAAATCATGGTACTGCACAATAATGCGGATAAAATTCACCAGTGAAAGGGCGGCGCCGCATATCAGCGCGACTCGCAGTTCCTTCCACCACACTTTCAGGATATCCTTCGGGGTGATCTCATCCAGCGCCAGGCCACGGATGATCATGGTGGAGGACTGGCTGCCGCAGTTGCCGCCCGTGCCGGTGATTTGCGGAATAAAGGTCACCAAAATCGGAATGCTCACAAAGGCGGCCTCGTAATACTCCATCAGCGCACCGGTTATCATGGCAGGAATCATCAAAAAAACCAGCCAGGGGATACGGTTTTTGGCTAAGTTAAAGGCCGATGTACGCAGGTAGGTATTATCACTTGGGGTCATACCTGCCATCTTTTCAAAGTCCTCGGTGTTCTCATCCTGGATGACATCTACCGCGTCATCGATGGTGATGATACCAACGATACGGTTTTCACTGTCCACTACCGGCATGGCCAGCATATCGTACCGGCTGAACATCTTGGCGATCTCTTCCTGGTCATCATGGGTATGCACATGGATGGGATTGGTGTCCATCAGTGTATCAATGATGGTCTCCGGGGCGGTGAGGAGCATCTCACGCACCGTCACCACACCCAGCAGTTCCTTGCGGGAAGAGGTCACATAGCAGGTGTAGATAGTCTCCTTATCCACCCCGTGCTCGCGTATAATTTCAAAAGCCTTGGCCACGGTAATGCCGCTGCGGAAGTAGACATACTCGTTGGTCATCAGGCTTCCGGCGGAATCCTCCGGGTACTTCAGGTACTGGTTGATGAGTTTGCGGTTGGCCGGTGTGGTGTTCTGCATCACGCGCTTCACCACATTGGCGGGCATCTCCTCTACCAGGTCCACATAGTCATCCATAAACAGGTCGTCCAGGATGTGCTGCAATTCGGTATCGGTCAGCGTCCGGACGATCTTTTCCTGAATTTCAGGCTCCATGTAGGAGAATACCTCGGCGGCGGTCTCCTTGGGCAGCAGCCGGAACAGCCGGTTGAACTGGTCGGCGTCCTCCTCGTTTTCCAGCTCCTCAAAGAGCTTTGCCAGGTCGGCCTCTTCCATCTGGCCGATCAGCTGCTTCACGGCAGAGTACTTCTTCTCCGCCAAAAGTTCCAAAATTTCCTGGTTCATTGGCGCACCTCCTTAGGCGGGCAGTGTGCCATAAAACGACACCATGCCCGTAGGTTTCATTAAATTACAACTGGGATACGGACCGGCGTCCATTTTGGGACCTCCTTTTTTAGAATGATTTGGCCGGGAAACACATTTCCCACCACATAGTATTGTACTCGCTTTTTCCGCAAACCGCAACCGCAAAAATGACATTTTCCACGCCATCTTAACCATTTCTTAAACTCCTGCCTGATTGTTTCTTAATTACTTAAAAGGTACACTGTTATTGTACCCTAAAGCAACCCAAAACCCGGAGGGAAAACCCATGAAGTTAACACTTGAAGCCATCAATCAGACCATTGCCGTTCTGTTTTTTGTTTGCTATGCTTATCAGTTTGTCTATATCCCCGTTGCGCTCTTCAGCAGGAGAAAGCGCCTTCCCGCAGCGGCTCCGCATCGTTTTGCGGTGCTTATTGCCGCCCGCAATGAGGAAGCCGTCATTGGCGATCTGCTGGATAGCCTGCACGCCCAGGATTACGATATGTCACTGGTCACCGTCTTTGTCATTGCCGATAACTGCACCGACCGTACCGCAGCCATCGCCAGCGAAAAGGGCGCGGTGGTTTACACCCGGCAAAATAAGCAGGCGGTAGGGAAAGGCTACGCCCTGGAGGCGCTGCTGGCCCACATCAAGTCCGACTACCCGGATGGCTACGATGCTTACCTGGTCTTTGACGCCGATAACCTGCTGGCACCGGATTTCCTCACCCGCATGAACGAGAGCTTCTCTGCCGGTAATGAGATCATCACCTGCTACCGCAACAGCAAAAATTACGGCAGCAATTGGATCAGCGCGGGCTATGCCCTGTGGTTTTTACGGGAAAGCCGTTTCCTCAATGGCGCGCGGGAAGCGCTTGGCAGCAGCTGCGCCGTTTCCGGCACCGGTTTCCTCTTTTCGCAGAAGATCCTGAACGAATGCGGCGGCTGGCCGTTCCACCTGCTGGTGGAGGACATCGAATTTTCCATCCACAATATTCTTTCCGGCCACCGCATCGCCATCTGCCAGGATGCCGTTATCTACGATGAACAGCCTACCGATTTCGCTCAGTCCTGCCGTCAGCGGCTGCGCTGGTCCCGCGGCTATTTGCAGGTCTTTGGCCGGTATGGTTCCGGCCTGCTGCGCGGCGCCGCCCGCGGCAATTGGAGCTGTTTTGATATGTCCATGGCCATCATGCCCGCCATCGTTCTTACCTCCATCAGCCTTTTGGATAGCATCGCCCTGGCGGTACTGGGTATCCTCAAAGGGACCGGAGTGCTGCCAGCGCTGCTCTCTTTGGGTGGGGCGCTGCTCAGCATGTACCTCATGCTCTTTGTCATCGGCCTCATTACCACCATCACCGAATGGCGCAAGATCGACGCTGCCATCCCCCGCAAGGTACTCTCTGTCTTTACTTTCCCCATCTTTATGTTCACCTACATTCCGATCAGCCTTGCGGCACTCTTTGTCAAGGTGGAGTGGAAACCCATCCGCCACACTGTCACTGCCAAGGAACTGGGCCGCGGCTAAAGCTTTTTGCGGCATTGCTCTTGTGCGCCGCCGCAAAAATGCGTATCATAGGGGAGAGAAGAAGTGAAAGAGAGGACAAACCAAAATGTATAACATTATCGTCTGTGATGATGAAAGAGATATTGTTTCAGCGCTGGAAATTTACCTCACTGCGGAGGGTTACCATGTGCTGCGTGCGGAAAACGGCAGGGAGGCCCTGACCCTGGCCAACAGCGAGGATGCCCATCTGATGCTGCTGGATGTGATGATGCCACAAATGGACGGTCTGGAAACCCTTTCCCGGCTGCGGGAGTTCTCCAATATTCCTGTTATCCTGCTTACTGCCAAAAGTGAGGACACCGATAAGATCTTAGGCCTCAATGTCGGTGCGGATGACTACATCACCAAGCCCTTTAACCCCGTGGAGGTGCTGGCCCGCGTGCGCAGCCAGCTGCGGCGATATTTACAGCTGGGCGGCGGTACGGTGCGCCCCACCAGCTTTGTCATCGGCGGTATCGAGCTGGATGACAACGCCAAAGCCGTCACCGTGGATGGCGAACCGGTTTCCCTCACCCCCAAGGAGTACGATATCCTCCGCTTTTTGATGCAGAATGCCGGAACCGTTTTTACCCCGGCGGAAATTTATCGGCGGGTGTGGGATGATATCCCTCTCAATGCCGCCGGTGCCATTGCGGTGCACATCCGGCACCTAAGGGAAAAACTCGAGATCAATCCCGCCGAACCCCGCTATATCAAGGTGGTCTGGGGCAAGGGCTATAAAATGGAGGTGAACCCCACATGAAGCGTTTTTTGGATAAGGCATGGACGAAGGTCGTCGCCTATTTTTTGTTCTTTGTATTCACGGTGCTATCCATTGCGGGCGCTGTGGGGATATATTACCTGACTGCCAATGATGTGTACCTGTATCCCCACGCAAAGCAGGAGCTGCTGTACGAAAGCCAGGCAAGCGATATAATGGGGGATGTGCTCGGCGGGCTGTATGAGTGCAATGACGAAGAAGCGCTGCGGAACTGGCTGCTGGACCGGTGCCCGCCGGAGAGCGGTTATGGCATTACCCTAACCAATTTGACCACCGGCGAGGAGATCGTGACCTCCCTGCCGGAGGGTGCCAAGATCATTTATACGGCCCACAGGGAGACCAATTTTTCCGGTGTAGAGCTCAAGGCGACCATCCAACTGCAGGAGGGCTTTACCCCCCGCACCTACGAATATGGGCTGATGCTGTGGCTTATCGATATGGCTGACGCACTGATCCCGCTGACGGTGCTGTTTGCGGTGCTGGCGCTGTTCTGCTTCTTCTGGCAGATGGCTGCCGCCGGTCACTGGTCGGGCTATGAGGGCATCCACCTCACCTGGTTTGATAAGATCCCGCTGGATCTGATGGCCGTTGTCTTTATCATCCCCATCGCGCTTTTTGCCGATTACTACAACTATGCTTCCTTCGTTGCAGTGGCTCTATTGGGTGCCGCGGCGCTAAATTGCATTTACCTGTTCCTCATCACCTTTGTTACACGGTGCAAGGCAGGAACGGTGCTGAAGAACAATGTCATCTGGTATGCCATCAAGCTGTTGTGGCGGGCGCTGAAAGCCATTGGCCGATGGATCGGCCATCTGGTGCGTTCCATCCCGCTCATTTGGAAAACCGCCTTGGCAGTTGTGCTGGTGTTTTTTCTCGACCTGCTTATTTTGCCTTATATGACGCTGCCTCGGCTCATTCTTTACCTGGTGCTGGTACTGACCGCACTGTATGTGGCAGTTGGCATCTCCACTCTGCTGCGGGGTGCCAAGGCACTGGCGGAGGGCGATTACGGCAAACCTGTGGATACCAAATACCTGCTGCTGGATCTGAAGCAATGCGGTGAGAACCTGAATAAAGTGCAGCAGGGTGTGCAGCACGCGGTGGAGGAACGCCTGCGCAGCGAGCGCATGAAAACCGAGCTGATCACCAATGTATCGCATGATATCAAAACGCCTCTCACCTCCATTGTCAATTATGTCGACCTACTTAAAAAGGAGAAGATTGACAATCCAAAGGCGCAGGAATACCTGGAAGTATTGGATCGCCAAAGCAAGCGCCTGAAAAAGCTGACCGAGGACCTGGTGGAAGCCAGCAAGGCCTCCAGCGGGGTGATGCCGGTGGATCTCCAGCCCACCAATGTCAATGTGCTGCTTTCCCAGCTGGAGGGTGAATATGAGGAGCGCCTGCAAAAGGCTGATCTTACTATGATCGTCCATGCAGCTGCCGGGGATCCGGTGGTGCTGGCCGATGGTAAGCTGCTCAGCCGGGTGATGGATAACCTGATGAATAACATCGGCAAGTACGCCATGCCCGGTACCCGGGTTTACGCGGCCGCCGCTGCCGATGAAAAGGAAACGACCATCAGCATCAAAAATGTTTCCCGCAATGAGCTGAATGTTTCCGCCGATGAGCTGATGGAGCGTTTTGTCCGCGGGGATAGCAGCCGCCATACCGAGGGCAGCGGCCTTGGGCTTTCCATCGCTAAAAGCCTGGTAGAATTGCAGGGCGGCCGGTTCGAGCTTTCCATTGACGGAGATCTGTTCCGTGCCGATATTTCCCTGCCGCTGTACCGCCCACAATAAAAGATATCAACCGCCGTTCCCATCCTGGGTCGGCGGTTTTCCTTTTTCCGCAAAAATGTTTCACGTGAAACATTTGTTCTTGCTTGGGCAATAAAAACTCCCCCTGACCTGGGGGAGCAAATATCATTTTTCATCCAGCACATAGTAGGTGCCCACCGCGGTGACGCAGGGCTTTTCCGGCGCATCTGGCAGGTACATGGTGCAGTGGGTCTGGTTCAGGCGGCGGCCCATGTGGTCAATGGTAGAGGTAACATAAAAATCCCGCTGGAGCGGCACCGGCCGCAGATAGTTGATGCTGATATTGGCGGTGGGGGTGACCCGTGCGCCGTGGGAAGAGAAAATACTGAGCATGCCCATGGCAAGATCGGCGATGGAGGAGAGGATGCCGCCGTGGGTGACACCGGCCGGGTTGCTCATCCATTCCACCGGATGGAAGGCGAGAGTGCAGCTTTTGGCGGCCCAATCCACCGCGACCAGGCGGGGAGCCAGCATGGCATTAAAGCCGCCGCGCTCATTATTGATCGTCTTGGTAATAAGCTCCTGGATGGCCTGCTCCATCCCGGCCTGAGAGTAGTATTCCTGTTGCATTTGGCTATGGGTTCCTTTCCTTTGGGTCAATCGAAAATTCGAAATGAATTATACCATAAAAAAGAGAAAAAAGCAAAAGTTGCTTTTATGGTTTACTTTCATGCTCTAAAGTGTTATATTAGTGGTATCAAAACAAAGGGGGCATTTGGTTGATTTCCAAAAAGCCGGACGATAACCTGTCATTCCTTTACCGCGCTATTCTGATGCTGCAGACCGAGGAGGAGTGCGAGCGCTTCTTTGATGACCTGTGCACCGGCCCGGAGCTCAAGGCCATAGCGCAGCGCCTGGAGGTAGCAAAGCTGCTGAAGGAGCAAAATGTATATAGTAAGATCGTGGAGAAAACGGGCGCCAGCACCGCCACCATCAGCCGGGTAAACCGTTCCCTGCAGTATGGTGCCAATGGCTATGATATCATCTTTGAACGACTGGAGCAGGCAGATGGCAAGCTATAAGGAGACCTTCTCCGCCTATTATGACGCCCTGACCGAGGATGTGGATAGGGCTATGATTGCCGACCGCTGTGAGGAGCTATTGGCCCAGTACCACCCCAAGCGGGAGCTGGCGCTGGACCTGTGCTGCGGCACGGGCACACTGGCGGCCGAGCTGGCCCGCCGGGGTTTCGAGGTGATTGGGGTGGATGCATCCCCGGAGATGCTGATGCAGGCCGCCGAGAAGAACATGGCGCTGGAACAGCCGGTGCTGTACCTGTGCCAGCCGCTGGAACAGCTGGATCTGTATGGCACAGTGGACCTGGCAGTGTGCACACTGGATAGCCTTAATCATCTGCCGGGGAAGAAGGCGCTGCAAAAGGCGCTGCACCGGTTGCAGTTCTTTGTGGAGCCGGGCGGCCTGTTCCTCTTTGATGTGAATACCCCCTATAAACACCGGGAGGTGCTGGGGAACAACTGCTTCGTGCGGGAGAGCGAGGCTCTTTTTTGCGTATGGCAGAATGAATATACTCCCGAGGAGCACAAGGTAGAGATCCAGATGGACTTCTTCCGGCGGGGGAAGGGAGAACAGTATACCCGGGATGGCGAACAGTTCTGCGAATGGGCCTGGGAGGACGAGGAGCTGACGGCAATGCTGGAGACGGAGCAATTTGAGGTGCTGGAGCGTTGGGGCGGATATGACCGGGCGCCGGTGATGCCCGAGACCCAGCGGATGGTGTATGTGACCAGGCGACGGTAAAAACTTTCTGCAAAAACAGCAAAAAAGGGATTGACAAGAGCGACTGTTTCCCGTATAATTACTAATGTTGCCGATACGATACGGCAGATTAACCGGCGGCAAACACATGGCCCGGTAGTTCAGCTGGTTAGAACGCTAGCCTG
>CALERQ010000138.1 GCA_937907305.1 uncultured Clostridia bacterium
ATGATCGGCGTGGTGGAGGCGCTGAAGGTGGCGCAGCAGATCATTGAGGCGAACCGGACGGCCAGCCCCAATGCGGCCTTCGGCATCTATTTGACGGTATTTCTGCTGTATTTCCTGGTGTGCTGGCCCATCAGCCTGCTGGCCAGAAAACTGGAACGAAAATGGAGGTAACAGGCGATGTCAGACTCATTGCTGGAAATAAAGAACCTGACCAAGCGCTACGGTGAGAACACCGTGCTGCGGGATCTGAGCTTTACAGTACGGAGGGGCGAGGTAATCGTGGTGCTGGGACCCAGTGGCTGCGGTAAAAGCACCCTGCTGCGATGTATCAACGCGCTGGAGCCGATCCAGGGGGGAGAGATTCTCTTGGGCGGCGAAGTGATAGACCGCAGCCCGGCGGGGCTGCCCGCCCTGCGGCGGCGCATCGGGATGGTATTCCAAAGCTACGAGCTGTTCCCCCATATGACGGTGATGGAAAATATTCTGCTGGCGCCGTGTAAGGCACTGGGCACCAAAAAGGAGGACGCCAAGGCGGAGGCCGAAACACTGCTGCGCCGGGTAGGCCTGTGGGAAAAACGGGACAGCTACCCCCGGGAGCTAAGCGGCGGACAAAAACAGCGGGTGGCCATTGTGCGGGCGCTGTGTATGCATCCGGAGGTGTTGCTCTTTGATGAGGTGACGGCGGCGCTGGACCCCGAAATGGTACGGGAGGTACTGGATGTGGTGCTGGACCTGGCCCGGGAGGGCAAGACCATGATCATCGTGACGCATGAGATGCAGTTTGCCCGTGCCATCGCCGACCGGGTGCTGTTCCTGGAGGACGGCAAAATAGCGGAAGAAGCGGCACCGGAGGAGTTTTTCACCGCGCCCAAGACCGAACGGGCCAAAAAGTTCCTAAAGACATTTGAATTCGATGAAGTCAAGCCCCATAGGGATTGATATAAAAACTATAAAAAGGAGAAATTACAATGAAAAACACAAGGAAATGGATCGCGGCCATAATGGCAGTACTGATGATGGTACTGATGGTAGCCTGCGGCAATAACGCGCAGACCGAAAATAAGGTCGGCTATCGCACGCTGGAGGAGATCAAGGCGGCGGGGACCATCAATATCGGGGTATTCTCCGATAAGAACCCCTTTGGCTATGTGGATGAGAACGGCGAGTACCAGGGCTATGATGTATACTTTGCCCGCCGGCTGGCGGAGGACCTGGGTGTTAAGGTGAACTTCATCTCCACCGAGGCGGCCAACCGTATTGAATATCTCAAGACCGGCAAGGTGGATATCATTCTGGCCAACTTTACCGTGACTCCCGCCCGGGCCGAGGAAGTAGACTTCGCGCTGCCCTACATGAATGTGGCGCTGGGTGTTGTATCCCCGGAGGGTCGGGTCATCACCACGCTGGAGGACTGGGATGAGAACGATGAGATGATCGTCATTTCCGGCACGACCGCCGAGACCTACCTGACCGAGAATTATCCCAACATCAAGCTGCAGAAATATGATACCTACGCCAACGCCAAGAACGCCCTGGAGAACGGCAACGCGGCAGCCTGGGCCAACGATAACACCGAGGTGCTGGCCTATGCCATGCAGAACCCCGGCTATGTGGTGGGCATCCCCACGCTGGGCGGCAATGACACCATAGCCCCCGCTGTGACCAAAGGCAACACCACCCTGCTGGATTGGCTGAATGAGGAGATCAAGGCGCTGGGCGAGGAGAAGTTCTTCCACGCGGACTATGAGGCCACCCTGGCCGATACCTACGGCCTGGACTATGAGGACGAATTGGTGGTGGAAGGCGGCGTCACCGCCGGCTGAGCGCACCAGGCCAAACCTGCATAAAAACACACCCGTCTCTCTCCGGCAAGGAGAGGGGCGGGTGTCATTTTATTTACAGGTGTTTTTCCAGGCCGCTTTTTTGCAGGCCGCGAAGGGTAAGATAGATAAGATAGCCATAGACCGGCACCAGCAGAAGCTTGAGCGGCGCTTTGGCCACAGTCCAGGCCCAAAAGTTTTTGCCCATATAGAAGGAGAGCCAGACCGCATTGAGCAGCAAGCCCCACAGGATGCTGACCGCCGCGCTGGCCGCCAGGCACCGGGGAAAGGCAACAGGCTTGTGGTACAGCAGCAGACCGTAGGTAAGCCCCCGCAGCGCCGCCGTAAGGGTAAACCCCGGGAAGAATGACAGCCCGGAGGTCCCCACCGCGGAGCCTAAAAGATCGGCGGCGGCAGCCACCCCGGCGCCCCACCAGGGACCCAGCGCCCAGCCGCACACGGCACTGGCCAGGGTTTGCAGGCTTACGCGCTCCGCGCCGCCCATAAGGTAGACGCAAA
>CALERQ010000139.1 GCA_937907305.1 uncultured Clostridia bacterium
TGTGGTTTAGGGAAAGTGTGCTGCACCAGGAGGGTAAGGTCGCGGCCATCTGCGAGAAGCTGAAGGAGAACGGCTGGGCCTACGAAAAAGAGGGCGCCCTGTGGTACAATAACATCAAGATGATGACCGAGAAGGCCGAAAAAGCCGGCAAGCCGCTTTCTGAGGCGGAGATAGCCGAGCTGAAGGACGATGTACTGGTGCGGGCCAATGGCGTCCCCACCTACTTTGCCGCCGATATTGCCTACCACTACAATAAATTCGCCGAGCGCGGATTTCACCGGGTCATCAATATCTGGGGCGCCGACCACCACGGCCATGTGGCCCGCCTGAAGGGCGCCATGGACGCGGTGGGTCTGGATGGCGACAAGCTGGATATTGTGCTGATGCAGCTGGTGCGCCTGATGAAGGACGGCCAGCCCTACCGTATGAGCAAGCGCAGCGGCCGGGCCGTCACCCTCACCGACCTGCTGGATGATGTGCCGATCGATGCCGCGCGGTTCTTCTTCAACATGCGGGAGCCGAACGCGACCTTTGACTTTGACCTGGACCTGGCGGTGCAGCAGAGCAGCGAAAACCCGGTTTACTATGTCCAGTACGCCCATGCCCGCATCTGCTCTGTCCTGAAGCTGGTGATGGCCGAGGGACTGACCGAAGAGGGCATGAGAAATGCCGACCTGGCCCTGCTGGTGACCCCCGAGGAGCGGGAGCTGTGCCGCAAGCTGGGCCAGCTGCCGGATGAGATCGTGGCGGCGGCGAAATACTATGACCCGGCCCGCATGACCCGCTATGCCATGGAGGTGGCAGCGCTGTACCACAAGTTCTACCAGAACTGCCGGGTAAAGGGCGAGGACGCGGCTCTTTCCGCCGCGCGGGCTGCCCTGTGCCGGGCCACGGCCACGGTGCTGGAGAATACGCTGGGGATGCTGAAAATTACCGCGCCGGAGATTATGTAACGCCATGGGAACGGGTCGCGGCGCGCGGGTGCGGGACTATATCTTTCCAAGGAATACACCGCAGAAAGCACGATGCCGAAACTATAAGGTTGGATAAGCAACTATTTGCCCAGACGGCCCCTCCCCCGCTACGGGGGAGGGGAACGGGGTGGGGGCAGATGCTGCCGCAGGCTACCTTGGGAGCGCATCTGTG
>CALERQ010000140.1 GCA_937907305.1 uncultured Clostridia bacterium
GAACATCAGGTTGAACTGGCGGATATCGGTAAAGTTGTGCTTGCCGCAGGTGGGGCAGGGGATATTGTGCTCCTCCACGAAGTCTTTCATCTCCGCCTGGGTAAAGGCATCAATGGGGCGGGGCAGCTCAAAGTTGTTCTGGGCGCACCAGTCCTCAATGACCTTATCGGCGCGGAAGCGCTCGTGGCATTCGCGGCAGTCCATCAGGGGATCGGAAAAGCCGGAAAGATGGCCGGAGGCCACCCAGGTCTGGGGGTTCATCAGGATAGCGGCATCCTGGCCGACATTATAGGGGTTCTCCTGGATGAATTTCTTCCACCAGGCACGCTTGATATTATTCTTCAGCTCCACACCCAGGGGGCCGTAATCCCAGGTGTTGGCCAGTCCGCCGTAGATCTCGCTGCCGGCGTAAACAAACCCGCGGTTCTTACACAGGTTTACCAGGGTATCCATCGATTTTTCGGTATTTTTCATGTTTATACTTTCCTCCTCGGCATAGAACCATAATATAATATTTTACTTCCATAGGGGGGATAAGTCAAGTAAGCCAGGCAAAAAAGAACAGTCCCCCTGCGGTAAAACAGGGGGACAAAAAGAACAAATGTTTCACGTGAAACATTTTTACCGGTTCTCTTCCGGGTGCAGGCGGGTTTGCTGTTCCTTCAGCTCCCGGTAAAACACATCCAAAATACCAACATAGCCGGGCTTCCAGGGCTTATTGCGGCCGCAGTAATGGATAATGACGGTATTCTGCCGCACCCACTCCAGGCTATGGCGGGGATGCAGGGGATTGGCATTGTAAAAGGCCAGAATGCGGTCGCTGAGGTTATACCGCTGGGTATCGAGGAGCTTGACCCGGCTGCCATATAACGCGGTAAGAATATCCTGATCCGGCAATAGCAGGGCATCAAAGTGCTCCAGCGCGTACTGCCGCACTGCCGCAAGATCGATCGTCTGCCGCAGACCGCTTAGCTCCATCAGGATCACGCCGGTATTGATGTAGGGAACAGGTTCTTCCAGCCCAAGGCGGTGGCTGTTGGCACGGGTCAGGAGCTCCTGGGTGTGGGTGCAGGCCATAAACAGGTTCCCCTTAAAATCGCTGCGGTACAGCGGCCCCAGCGGATTGATGACCACAATATCGGCGTCCAGGTACAGGATACGGTCCAGTTCCGGGGGAAGCAGCAGGGGTGCGGCCAGCCGGTAATAAATCTCCTGCGGGTAGCGGCCGGTTTCGGGGAAGCCCTCGAATAGTTCCCGCGGAACGGAGATAAAGTGCAAAGCAACGGCGGCCGGCACCTGCCGGCAAAGCTGCTGCTGCGTTTCTTCCGCCAAATCGGAGGAGAGGAGGTACACATCATAGTGTTCTTCGCCCCCATGCAGCACTATGGAATCCAGACAATCCAGCAGCGGGCCGGTGTAGCCGCCATTGATGCAAAACAGTAAATTCATGCGGTACCTCTTTGCGGGATCATCCATTCAGGATCTTCATGAATTCCTCGCCGGTGATGGTTTCCTTTTCGTACAGGTACTTGGCCAGTTCATCCAGCTTCTCCCGCTTTTCGTTCAGGATGCCGGTGGCTTTTTCATGCTGCTTTTTCACGATGGAAATGACCAGCTGGTCGATCTCCGCCTGGGTGCCGGCGGAGCAGGCCAGGGAGGTATCCCCGCCGAGGTACTGGTTGTTCACCGTTTCCAGTGCCACCATATCAAATTCATCGCTCATGCCGTACTGAGTAAGCATGGCACGGGCCAGGCGGGTGGCCTGTTCGATATCATTGGAGGCACCGGTGGTGATGGAGCCAAACTTGACTTCCTCCGCGGCGCGGCCGCCGGTGAGAGTAGCGATTTTATTTTCGATCTCCTGCTTGGTCATCAGGTAGTGGTTGCCCTCATCCACCTGCATGGTGTAGCCCAAGGCACCGGAGGTACGGGGGATAATGGTGATTTTCTGCACCGGGGCCGATTGGCTCTGGCAGGCGGCCACCAGGGCGTGACCGATCTCGTGGTAGGAAACGATCCACTTTTCGTGGTCGGTGAGGATGGCGTTCTTCTTCTGATAGCCGGCGATAACGACCTCGATGCTTTCCTCCAGGTCGGACTGGGTGACCTTAGCGCGGCCATCCCGGACAGCGCGCAGGGCCGCTTCGTTTACAATATTAGCCAGCTCTGCGCCGGAGGCACCGGAGGCCATGCGGGCAACCGCCAGAAAATCGATATTATCCTCGTGCGCCACTTTTTTTGCGTGAACCTTGAGGATGGCTTCACGGCCCTGCAGATCGGGCAGCTCCACCGGTACTCGACGGTCAAAGCGGCCGGGCCGGGTGAGGGCGGGATCAAGGGATTCGGGACGGTTGGTGGCCGCCAGGATGATGACGCCATTATTGCCCTCGAAGCCATCCATTTCGGTCAGCAGCTGATTGAGGGTCTGCTCACGCTCATCGTTGCCGCCATATTGGCCGCCGCTGCGCTTTTGGCCGATGGCATCGATCTCATCGATAAAAACGATGCAGGGGGCCTTTTCCTTGGCCTGGTCAAAGAGGTTGCGCACTTTGGAAGCGCCCATGCCGACGAACATCTCCACAAATTCCGAGCCGGAGATGGAGAAGAACGGTACGCCCGCTTCACCGGCGACGGCCTTTGCCAGCATGGTTTTACCGGTTCCGGGAGGGCCTACAAGCAGGATACCCTTGGGCATGGAAGCACCGATGGCTTTATATTTGCTGGGATCGTGCAGATAATTGACGATCTCCTGCAGGTTTTCCTTGGCTTCATCCTCGCCTGCCACATCGGCAAAGCGGATGCCGCCATCGGTGGAGGGGACATAGACCTTGGCATTGCTGTTGCCCAGGCCGAACATCATGGAATTGGGGCCGCCGCCCATCTTTTCGCTCATCTTTTTATAGAGCAGCTGGCCGATGGCGACAAAGATAACGACGGGCAGGATCCAGGTGAGAAAGAAGGTCATCAGCGGGGAGGCTTCCTCCACGATCTCGGTGGCGAACTGGGCGCCGGAAGCGTACAGGCGCTCGGTGAGGTTCGGGTCGTTCATCACGCCGGTCTTGTAGACATTCTGGCCGTCCTTATCGGTGAAAAGGATCTGGTTGGACTGAATATCCACTTTGCCAATTTCGCCGTTTTCGGTCATGGACATAAAGGTGCCGTAATCCACTTCCTTGATCTGCTGCCGGGCCAAAAGCGGTACGATAAAGGAATTGAATACCATGAGAACCAGCAGGACGATGCAATAGTAGTAAATAAGCGGTTTCTTTGGGGATTTGACTTCTTTCATGGGCGGTTCCTCCGTTTGGATAGCTTGGGCGTTTATCGAAACAAACACCTATTCCATTCTATTTTAGTGCGGGAGAAGGGGAAAAGTCAATGCACATATGGAGGAATTTGTGGCAGAGATGGGCGGGCGGCGGAGAAAATGAGAGGATGTCAAGGCAGGCCGCAGGCAGGCTGATGTCCGACGCAGGCGGACTTATGCCTGTCAAGGGCAACGCGGACAGCATCCATTTGCTCCGTCGCCCGCTGAACAGGAAAACGAAAAACAGCCGGGAAACCCCGGCTGCGGTAAAATGTGATTTTATTCGATGCCCTGCTGATGGCACCAGATAGCCATGACCCACCGGACGGGCAGCAGCTTGACCAGCCGGACCTGACGGCGCACCGGTGCTCCTAAAATGGAAACAGTCTTCTTCCGGCGCAGATCCCGGAGCGTTTGGGCGGCGACCGCTTCCGGGGTGTACCAGCGGTCCACATAGCGGATGTATTCCTCATGCTGGGCGGTCTGCTGGAACTCGGTTTTGATCCAGCCGGGGCAGACGCACATGACATGAATACCACGGGGGCGCAGTTCCCGGCCCAGGGCGCGGGAAAAGCTGAGAACATAGCTTTTGCTGGCCCCGTATACGGCCTGATAAGGCACCGGCTGCCAGGCCGAATTGGAGCCCAAATTGATGATGCTGCTGCCCTGCCGCATATAGGGCAGGGTAAGGCGGCACAAAGCCGTCAGCGCCAGCACATTAAGTCGGATGCTGTTTTCCTGCTTTGAGAGATCGCACGACGCGAAGGGGCCAAAGGAACCGCAGCCGGCGGCATTGACCAGCAGGGCAACCTCCGGCTGCTCGGCGGCCAGCAGGGCCTCATATTCGGCCAAAGCGGTTTCCTGGCTTAAGTCCAGCGTTACCGGGCGCAGGGGATTGCGACAGCTTTTTTGCAGCTCTTCCAGTCGCTCCCGGCGGCGGGCAATGACCCAAATGGCATCGTAGGTATATTCTTTATCAATGGCAAGAACCAGCTCCCGGCCGATGCCGGCGGAAGCCCCGGTGATGATAGCAATCTTCATAGAGTTACTCCCTTATGATTCCATATAAATAGATACTATCAGCCGTTGGAAAGGAAGTCAACCAAAAGGGATGTGATTTTTTTGTAAAAGCACTTGACCTAAAGTGAACTTTAGGTGATACAGTATAGGCGACGGGGACGAGTGATTTGACCGGTTCCTAAGAAAAGCAGTATCGCAAAGGAGGCTTTTATATTATGGCAGTAAAACAGACGGCAGGACGCGACCGGTTGGGGGAGTTTGCTCCCAAGTTCGCCGAGCTGAATGATGATGTACTATTTGGAGAGGTGTGGAGCCGGGAGGAGCAGCTTTCGCTGCGGGATCGTTCTCTGGTGACGGTGGTGGCGCTGATGGCCCAGGGGCTGACTGATGAATCCTTCCGTTATCACTTGATGACCGCTAAGAAGAATGGGATTACCAAGGAAGAGATTGCGGAGATCGTGACCCATGCGGCATTTTACTGCGGATGGCCCAAGGCTTGGGCGGTATTCCGCATGGCAAAGGAAATATGGGATGAAGAAAAAGGAGAGTGATATCTATGCGTAAAAAGAGATTGGCAATATTTTTAGCGATGGCGATGGTATTACTGTTGGGGGCCTGCGGGGAGCAGCCGACCCCGGCGCCCCAACCGGACCCCGCTCTAGAGCCAGAGATCACCCAGCCGGAGCCGACCTCTGAGCCCGAGCCCGCGGATGGCGGTAAGGTATTGGTGGTGTACTATTCAGCGACTGGCAGTACTAAAACAGTGGCAGGTTATATCGCGGAAGCGCTGGGGGCGGATACTTTTGAACTGACCCCGGTGGAGCCCTATGCCACCGCGGATCTGAACTGGAACGATGCGGACAGCCGCGTTTGCCGGGAACATGCGGATGAATCGCTGCGGGAAGTGGCCCTGACGGCTGCCACCGTGGAAAACTGGGAGGAGTATGATACAGTATTCATCGGTTATCCCATCTGGTGGGGGATCGCCGCATGGCCGGTAGATGGTTTTGTGACTGGCAATGACTTTACCGGCAAGACAGTCATCCCATTCTGCACCTCGGCGTCCTCTCCGCTGGGACAAAGCGGAGAGCTGCTGGCCAAGCTGGCTGGTACCGGCGATTGGCAGGAGGGACACCGCTTTGGCAGCAGTGCTGCGCAAAGTGAAGTTGCCGCATGGGCTGAGGGATTGGGAATCTCCGGCTGAAGATAGGTAGAAAAAGGGAACCTGCGGGTTCCCTTTTTTGGTGCGCAAAGTGGGCCCTGCCGGGTTGCGGCAGGGCCCATGCCTATGGTGCGGCTTTTACGGTTGAACAGGAACTTAGATGCCAAGGGGCTTCAGAATCCAGGAGTAGATGAGGCTGAATGCGATGCAGTCAACATCGGTCATGGTATAGGCGGCCAGGGAGGGCAGGCCCTCGATGACAATCTGTCCAAGGTAGGGTGCGATGATGGCGGGCATCAGGGAGATGAACAGACCATGGACGACGCTGGCGATAATGGCGCCGCGGCGGCCGCCCATCGCATTGGCAAAGATGGCTGCGGTGCCACCGGCGAAGAAATTGGACATGATGCCGGGGATGACCATGGGCAGACCAAAGAGGGGCCACAGGAACATACCAATGACGGCGCCAATGGTGGTGAAGAT
>CALERQ010000141.1 GCA_937907305.1 uncultured Clostridia bacterium
GGAGGGGGTAGATACGCCTGTGGCTACCTTTGGAGCGCATCTGTGCGCAGTACGGACGATGTTTACATCATCCGTATCCAGCACAGCCAAGCGTCAAAGGGGTTTGCAAAGGGGAAAGCTTGGTTCCCCTTTGTCCTGTTTTGCTTCCTTTTGCAGGAGCAAAAGGAAGTCCCCGCCGGATAGGCGTAGTGATAATCTAAAAAGGCTGGAGCGAAAACTTTTACCTGGGGCACATTTATGGTATAATAAAAACAGAGAGGAGGTGCCGCCGGATGGATATGCAAAAGGTAGCTGAGCTGCGCAAAAAGGCCAATACCCTGCCGATGGAACCGGGCGTTTACCTGATGCAGGACCGTCGCGGGGAGATCATTTATGTGGGCAAGGCCAAAAAGCTGAAAAACCGGGTGACTTCCTACTTCCGCGGGGTGGAGCGGCACCTGCCGAAGGTCTACCGTATGGTGGAAATGGTGCAGGATTTTGATTATATTGTGACCGACAGCGAGTTTGAGGCGCTGGTGCTGGAATGCAGCCTTATCAAGCTGCACAGCCCCAAGTACAACATCCTGCTGAAGGATGATAAGGGCTACCACTATGTGTGCGTTACCAAGGAAGAGTATCCCCGCATCCGGCTGGCGCTGCAGAAGGGAAACGACGACAATGAATACATCGGGCCGTTTATCTCTTCCATGGTGGTAAAGCAGACGGTGGAGGAGGCCAACCGGGCCTTTTTGCTGCCTACCTGCCGCCGTAAATTCCCGGAGGATTTTGGCAAAGAGCGTCCCTGCCTGAATTATCACATCCACCAGTGCATGGGGGTATGCAGCGGCAAGATCAGCCGGGAGGCGTACCATGAGGCGCTGGACGAGGCGCTGCAGTTTATCCGTACCGGCGGGATGCAATCGGTGGAAAAGCTGACCGAGCGGATGCAGGAGGCGGCCGAGGCGCTGGACTTTGAGCGGGCGGCCCGCTACCGCGACCGCATTTCCGCCATCCGGCGGATTACCGAACAGCAGAAGGTCATAGAATTCCCGCACGAGAGCCTGGATGTGCTGGGCTGGGTGCAGGGAGAGGATAAGATCTATTGCTCGCTGCTGGTGCTGCGGGAGGGTCGCCTGCGGGATAAGAAGGACTTTTCCTTTGACTGCATGGGCGAGCCGGAGGAAGTGGTGACCGAATTCCTGCTGAGCTACTACATGCAGGCGGAAACCGCACCGGCTGAGGTATTCCTGGAGCGTGAGCTGCCCGACCGGCCGCTGCTGGAGCAGCTGCTGCGGGAGTACCGGGGGAAAAAGATTCAGTTTACGGTGCCGCAGCGGGGCGAAAGCCGCAAGCTGTGCCAGATGGCGCAGAACAATGCCGCGCAGGAGCTGGCCCGGGATACCAACCGCACCGGCAAGGAGATAGCGGCCCTGACGGAGCTGGGACGGCTGCTGGGGCTGCAAAATCCGCCGGACCATATCGAGGCATTTGATATTTCCAATATTGGCGGGCAGACCATTGTGGGCGGGATGACGGTATTCCGCCGGGGAAGGCCCGAAAAACGGCTGTATAAGAAGTTTACGATAAAGGACCAGGCGGCGCCCGATGATTACGCCGCGATGGAGCAGATGCTTACCCGGCGGCTGACCCACTACCGCGAGGCGGCCGAAACCGGAAAGAAAGATGGCTTTGAAATTCTGCCCGACCTGTGGCTGATCGATGGCGGCGCGGGGCAGGTGGCGGTGGCCAAACGGGTGGCGGAGCAGTTCGGACTGGAGATCCCCATCTTTGGCATGGTGAAGGATGACCGGCACCGCACCCGGGCCATCCGCGCGGAAAATGAGGAGATCGCGATCCGTGCCAGCCAGTCGGTGTTCCGGCTGGTCACCAATATTCAGGATGAGACCCACCGGTATGCCATCAGCTTTTCCCGCAAAAAGCACCAAAAGACCGGTTTTGCCTCCGCACTGACAGCGGTGCCGGGCATTGGGGAACAGCGCGCGGCGAAGCTTCTGAAGCATTTTAAGAGTATGACTGCGATAAGAGCGGCCGATGTGGAGACCCTGGCAAAGGCCCCGGGCATGAGCCGGCCGGCGGCCGAGGCGCTGTATCGGCATTTGCACGGAGAAGAAACGGCGGAAAACTGACTTTTTCGACGGATGGGATTGACAGCGGACGGGAAAAAATATACCATTAGTAAAAAGGGCTACTGCCCCAAGGAGAAAAACTGTGCGAGTAATAACCGGTACCGCCCGCGGGCGTAAACTGAATACCCTGGAGGGCCGCGATGTGCGCCCCACCACCGACCAGGTAAAAGAGGCCATGTTCAGCATCATCCAGTTTGAAGTGGAGGGTGCAGCTGTGCTGGATCTGTTTGCCGGCAGCGGACAGCTGGGGATAGAAGCGCTGAGCCGTGGCGCCCGGCTGGCGGTCTTTGTGGAGCAGAGCCGCAAGGCGCAGGAGATGGTGCGCCAGAACCTGCAGACCACCAAGCTGGCGGAGCACAGCCGGGTAACGGCCATGGACGCGATTGCCTACCTGCAGGGCTGCCGCGATACCTTTGATATCGCGCTGCTGGACCCGCCTTACCACAGTGGTCTGCTGGAAAAGGCGCTGCCGCTGCTGGCGCCGAAGATGTCCCCCGGCGGGGTGATCCTGTGTGAATCGGCGCTGGATGAAGCGCTGCCGCCAAAGGTGGGGGCGTTCCAGATCAAAAAGGAATACCGTTACGGGAAGATCAAGCTGACGGCTTATCGCATCCCGGAACAGAATGATACCGAAGAATGAACGGGAGGGGAACGGATGAATACCATTGAAAGTATCCTGAATGATATTGATGAGCTGCTGGAGGATTCCTGGAGCCTGCCGCTTTCCGGCGGACGCTGTGTGGTAGATGCCGAAAAGGTGCGGGACCTCATCGATTCTATCCGCATGAATATGCCCAATGAGATAAAGCAGGCGCGCGCCGTAGTGGCCGACCGCAATCAGATCCTCTCCCTGGCCAAGGGAGAGGCGGAAGCGCTAATCCGCAAGGCGGAGGAGCGGGCTAAGCAGCTGCTGGAGCAGGAGAGCATTGTGCGGCAGGCCAATGCCAAGGCCATGGCCCTGCTGAATGACGCCAGCACCCGCGCCCAACAGCTGGTGGAGGATGCCCAAAAGCAGGCCGAGCAGACAGTGAATGACGCCGAAGCCAAGGTGACGGCCATCCGTACCGAGGCCAGCACCCGCAGCCGGGAAATGAAGCAGGCCAGCTATGAATTTGCGGAGAATATTCTGCGCACCAGCCAGGAGGTAGTGGCCAAGAGCCTGGGGAACATCACCACCACCCGGCAGGCCCTGGCCCAGGCTGCCAGCCAGGCGGGCCTGCGGGAAGAACCGCTGGAAAAGTAAGCCCGAAAAGAACAGAATACACAACACCGTCCGGAGGAGATCCGGGCGGTGTTTTTTGCTGCAAAGAAGCGGAAAAACGGTACTTTGGGGTAGGGAAAAGCGTTCGACATTTTTAATCAAATTTTTACGCTGTTTATGGGCAGAATCACCAAGAAACTGGACATTATTAGGGAAAAGCAGCCACTGGGGGCCAAAATGGACAAAAACCGCGCGTGTACGCCCTGTGCGAACAACAGTTTTGTGTTGCAATGCAGGCGTTTTCGCTTTATAATCAGCTTGTAAGTGGTGAAAAGTGGGTAGGAGTGGAGTATCTACCCTGTTTTGCCATCATATCAAACCGGAAAGGGGGAAGCGATCCGAGATGTTGATGGGGCAGTATGAGCACAGCATTGACCCGAAAAACCGGATCAATTTCCCCGCCAAGTTCCGGGAACAGCTGGGCGAGAATTTTATCCTGACCGTAGGGCTGGATGAGTGCATCGCGGTGTATTCCGCTGAGGAATGGGACAAGCTGGAGCAGAAGATCAATCAGCTGCCCATGAGCCGCGGACGCAGCGTGAAGCGGTACTTCTTCAGCAACGCGGTGACAGTAGAACCGGACAAGCAGGGACGCATCCTGCTGCCGCCCCACCTGCGGGAATACGCCCACCTGGAGAAGGATGTTATTGTGACCGGCGCTTCCGACCACGCGGAAATTTGGGATGTGGAACGCTGGCAGAGCTACATTGGCCACCTAACCAGCGAAAGCGTGGCCGAGGAGCTGGACTCCTTGGAATTCTAAGGAGGGGCCTATGGAATTTTCGCATTATTCGGTGATGCTGCCCCAGTGCATGGAAGGGCTGAATATCAAACCGGATGGCATTTATATTGATGGCACCGCCGGCGGTGCAGGACATTCCCGGGCCATTGCCGAGCGGCTGACCACCGGACACTTGCTGAGCTTCGACCGTGACCCTGATGCCGTAGCGGAGGCAACGAAGCGATTGGCGCCCTACCCAGCCGCAGAGGTCATCCACAGCGAGTTTGCGCGCATTCCTGAGGTGCTGGCCGAAAAGGGTATCGAGGGCGTAGACGGCATTCTGCTGGATCTGGGCGTGTCCTCCTACCAGCTGGATAACCCGGAACGGGGCTTTGCGTACAGTGTGGATGCCCCGCTGGATATGCGGATGAGCCGTGAAGGCATGACAGCCGCCGATATCTTAAATACCTACGATGTGGATGCCATGGCTCGCATCTTCCGGGAATTTGGCGAAGAACGCTTTGCCTACCCCATTGCCAAGCGAATTGCCGCGCAAAGGGAAAAAGAACCCTTTACCCATACCGGTCAGCTTGTCGATCTCATCTACGCGACGATACCGTCCGCCGCCCGCCGTGAGGGCGGACACCCCGCCAAACGGGTCTTCCAGGCGCTGCGTATTGCGGTGAACAGCGAGCTGGATCAGCTCTCCCAATGCCTGGATACCGCCTTTGACTGTCTGAACCCCGGCGGACGCTTCGTAATTCTGACCTTCCACTCGCTGGAGGACCGGATGGTGAAGCAGAAATTCGCGGGATATTGCCAGGGCTGTACCTGCCCGCCGGAATTCCCGGTGTGTGTATGCGGCAAAAAACCGAGGGCCAAATTAATCAATCGCAAACCCATCGAAGCGGATGCCGAGGAGCTGGCGCAGAACAGCCGCAGCAAATCCGCCAAGCTGAGAATACTGGAAAAACTGTAACACCGGCGCTGCCCCCCACACCGGTGTGAAACGGAAAGGAGGGGCGGCAGATGAATTCCCGTTGGAACAGCACCGAAGCATACGACCTTTCACTATACGAAGTCCCGGCCGAGCCGGCTAAGCGTCCGCAGCCCGTCCCGGTGGCCAAGAATAAAGCCCAGAGCAAGAAAGCAGCCCAGAGAGGCGCGATGCGGCGCCTGACCGCCTGTGCCGTGCTGGTGGTGGTTTTCCTGGCACTGGTGCTGTATCAGAATGTTTCTACCATTGAGCTGGGGAATGAGATACAGACCCAGAACGACCTGTATGCCGCCCTGCAGGATGAATACAGCTACCTGAGCGGCAAGCTGACTGCCAAGACTGCGCAGGAGGTGGACAGCTATGCCGCTGCCCAGGGTCTGTGCAAGGTGCAGGATTACCAGGTGAGCTACATCCGGCTGAATGACACCGATGTAGCGGTGCGCACCGAGGCGGCGCCTTCCGGTTCGGTGCTGGAGAGCCTGATGGACAGTATGGATACCGCGCTGGAATACCTGCGGATCAAATAAAATAGACTGTAACGGTGGTGCAGATTCCAAGAGGTAAGATCCTGTCTTACCTCTTTCGCCACATTTTACGGGGGAACGACAAATTCCCCTATTTTCCTCATTTTAGCGGAAAGGAGACTCCGAATGGCCTCGATCCCCAATAAAAAAATGCGCGGACGCGCCATACTGGTGGCGGCATTGCTTATCATCGTCGGTTTTGGGCTGGTCATTCACCAGCTGTACCGGGTGCAGCTGGTGGAGGGAGAATCCTATAAGCAGGAGGCTATGAGCCGCCAGCTGCGAGCCACCACCATCAATGCCAACCGGGGGACCATTTACTCCGCCGATGGACAGATATTGGCAGCTTCCGCCACCTCCTGGCGAGTCATTTTCTCCCCAGCGGATATTACCGATGAGCAGGCAACGCTGCTGGCCGATGGCATGAGTGAGATTCTTGGTGTGGATCGGGATTTTATCCTGGAGCGTGCCAGTAATAAAAAGAGCTTTTATCAGGTCATCAAAAGCCGGGTGGATAAGGAAACCGCCGACGCGGCGTATCAGTTTGCCCTGGATAATAAAATAAACGGCGTGACGCTGCTGCCGGATACCACCCGCTACTACCCCTATGGCACCATGGCCTCCACCGTGCTGGGCTTTGTGAATGCTGATAACGAGGGCGCCTATGGGCTGGAAGCCTACTACAACAGCACCCTGAGCGGCACCCCTGGCAAGGTGGTGACCGCCAAGAACGCCTGGGGCACCGATATGCCATATACCTATCAGGATATCACCAAGGCGGAGGATGGCAACAGCCTGGTGCTGACGCTGGACAGTAATATTCAATCGGTGATAGAAAAGCACCTGGCCACTGCCCTGACCGAGCACGCGGTACAGAACCGCGCGACGGTCATTGTGCAGGATGTGAACACCGGGGCGATACTGGGCATGACCACCATGCCGGACTATGATCCCAATAATCCGCAGGCCATCGTTTCGGAGATCTCCCTGCAAAAGCTGGCCCAGTACGAAGAGGGCAGCGATGAGTATAAGGAGGCCTTTGCCTACGAGCAGCAGGTCCAGTGGAGCAATAAGGCGGTGAACGAGGCCTATGAGCCGGGCTCGGTGTTTAAGGTCATCACCACGGCCACGGCGCTGGAAACCGGCGCGGTGACGATGCAATCCAGCTTTAACTGCATCGGCAGTTATGTGGCGGGCGGTATAGTAAAGCACTGCTGGAAACACGCCGGCCACGGCCTGCAAACACTGGCGCAGGCCATGCAGAACAGCTGCAATCCCGCCTATATGCAGATCGGTGAGCGGATAGGCGGTACCAATTTCTACAATTTCTTTACCTCTTTCGGGCTTACCGAGACCACCGGCATTGACCTGCCGGGCGAGGAGAGCGGTTATTTTTACAGCGAAGCACAGCTCAATTCCACCCAGGGCAACCTGGAAACAGCCTCCTTCGGCCAGAGCTTTAAGGTGACGCCCATTCAGCTCATCACCGCCATCTCCGCTTCGGTAAACGGCGGCTACCTGTATGAGCCCTATGTGGTGGATAAGGTGCTGGACAGCGACGGCAATGTGGTTTCGGTCACCGAACCGACCGTCCGCCGCCAGGTCATCAGCGAGGAAACCAGCCGCCAGGTGTGCAAGCTGATGGAAGGCGTTGTGACCTACGGCTCCGGTAAAAACGCGGCCGTACCGGGATACAGCATCGGCGGCAAGACCGGCACCAGTGAAAAGCTGGATTCTGACCGCGGCTACTATACCTACTCCTTTGTAGGGGTGGCCCCGATGGATGACCCCAAGGTGGCGGTATTGCTCATTTTGGATGAACCCTATGAGACCGACCTGTACGGCTCTACCGTGGCGGCTCCCGTGGTGGGTGCCATCCTTTCCGAGATCCTGCCCTATATGGGGGTAGAAACCAACTACACCGCCGCGGAGCTGGCGACTATCAATGTGACGGTGCCCAATGCAGTAGGCCAAAGCGCCCATATGGGCATGGCGGCCATGACCCAAAAGCAGCTTTCTGCAGTGATCGTAGGCGGCGGGGATACCGTTATTGCCCAGGTGCCGGCCTCCGGCTCCGTTATCCAGAAGGGCAGCACCGTCATCCTGTATACCGATCAGGAATCACAGGAGCAAAAGGTGATCGTCCCCGATGTGCGCGGCAAGACCGGCCAGGTGGTCAATACCATCCTGATCAACGCCGGACTGAACCTGGATGCCGATGGCATCGGCAGGATAAGTGATACCGCGGTGGCTATCGAGCAAAGCATAGAGCCCGGTACTGAGGTGCCGAGAGGAACACTGATCACCGTGACCTTCAGCAATACCGTCAAGACAGAAAATTCACCATAAACTGACCCACAGGAGGCCGCTATGCCGAACCAGCCCGATCGGGAGGTTCAATGTGAAGGACTGCTGCAAGCGCTGCCGCCGGAGATGGAACCCATCTGCGACAGCCGCGGGGAAGTAAAAGATAAGATCTTTGTCTGCATCAAGGGTGACCGCCACGATGGCCATTCCGATGCCGCGGGAGTGCTGCGGCGGGGCGCTGCCGCCATAGTGACCCAAAAGAAGTTGGGACTGCCCCGGGAATATAAGATCGGAAG
>CALERQ010000142.1 GCA_937907305.1 uncultured Clostridia bacterium
ACTTTTGCCTACTTTTCTTCATAGAAAAGTAGGGCCCCGCCGGCGAGGCGTACAGGCTTTGCACCTTGCAAAATCTCCGCGACGCCGACAGGCGAGATGAAATTATTATCTTTTACCGACAATCCCTCCGTCACGGCTGCGCCGTGCCATTTCTCGCTGCGGCTCGGTCACGGCGCGGCTCTGATATGCCACCGGCATATCATTCACTTCCGCGCCGCCACTTCGTTACCCTTTGCACAAGGGAGGCTTTGGGTCGCGGCGGTTGGGGTGCGGGACTGCGATTGGCCGAGGAGGAGGGGAAACTGGGGTCGCAGGGAGAGAGCGTGGGACTGCGGCTGGCCGAGGAGAAAAGAAAGGGGTGACAAGCCGGCCAAAATGCGCTATTATAGTAGGACAGAGCGGCAGATGCCGCCAAACCGATGAAAATGACCGCAGAGATGCGGACAGAAGGAGAAAAATTATGCAGCCGATTCGTATTCAAAAAGCGCTGAGTGAAGCGGGAGTGGCCAGCCGCCGGGCGGCCGAGGAGCTGGTGCGCCAGGGGCGTGTGACCATCAATGGGCGGAAGGCCGAGATAGGCCAGAGCGTGAACCCCGACCGGGATGTGATAGCGGTGGACGGCAAGCGGGTGTACTTTGCCCGGAAGAAGCAGTACCGCTACATTATGATGAACAAGCCCCGCGGCTATGTGACCACCCTGAGCGATGAGCTGGGGCGGCGCTGCGTCACCGACCTGCTGACCGGGGTGGAGGAGCGGGTGTACCCCATCGGGCGGCTGGACCGCAACAGCGAGGGGCTTTTGCTCTTTACCAATGACGGTGAGCTGGCCAACCGCATTATGCACCCGGCCAGCCACATCAATAAGGTGTACCGCGTGACGGTGCGCCCCGATATTACCGATGAACAGGCCGCGGAGCTTTCCGCCGGGGTGAAGATAGGGGAGAACACCACCACCCTGCCCGCTACCGTTATTGTGCTGGAAAAGCAGCCGGGCCGTGTGGTGCTGCAGATCACCATCAGCGAGGGTAAAAACCGGCAGATCCGCCGGATGTGCGAGGCCGTGGGGCTGGAGGTGGTGCGCCTGAAGCGCATCGCTGTGGGGCCCATAAAGCTGGGCATGCTGCAGCCCGGACGCTGGCGCGACCTGAAGCCCAGTGAGCTCATCGCGCTGCGGGGCGCGATAACCAAGGCGGGCGGCAGCGGCGCCGGGGAGGGACAGAAATGATCTCGATTTTACCCATCCAGCCGGATATTTTACAGATGATGGCTGAGGACACCGGCCTGACCGCCGAGGGGCCAGTGTGGGGCTACTTTGCGGCTGAGGGCACCAAAATGCTGGGCTATGCGGTGGTGGAAAAGGCCGAGCCGGTGCGCATCATCGCGCTGCAGTGCGAGGACTTTGTGATCGCCGATGGGCTGCTGCGCCGGGCGCTGCATCCCTTTTATGAGGAGGGCAGCAAGGGATATACCTTTGCGTGCGAAGTACCCATGCCGCTGCCGATGGCCTATACCCGCCGGGGAGCGGGCAGCCTGGAGGCCCTTTTTGCGGGAAAATGCCCCGGAAATACAGGAGAAATCTAAAAAACCTCTTGCGTTTTTGGGATGGGGATGTTATCATAACAAAGTACCGTCTAATAGTATGTAAGGAGGTGTAACACATGCCCAATATCAAATCCG
>CALERQ010000143.1 GCA_937907305.1 uncultured Clostridia bacterium
GCCGGAGTTTTCCGCCCGCCGCTTCATCAAGAACGATAAGACCTTCATTGGCCATACCATGCGCTATGTATTCAACGATAACGGCATCAATGTGCTGGATGAACAGGCCGGCACCACCGCGCTGCACGCCTGGAATAATATCATGAATATGTACGAGACCGCTGAGTATTTCTTCATGTTCCTGGGCAAGCAGAGCGCGCTGCTCATCCCCAAGCGCTGCCTCTCTGCCGAGGACCTGGCGGATTTCCGGGAGATGCTCACCTTCCAGCTGGGTGACCGGTACGAAAACCGCCTCCAGAAGAAAAAATCCAAATAAAGAGAGTACATATCAAAGCGGCTTTTCCCTTGTCCGGCCTCCGGGCAGGGGATGGGCCGCCGCCCTGCTTTTTGGTGCGGGGGATCAAGGGAAAGGAGAACCACCCCTACTATGGCTGCTACCAAAAAATCGACCGCTAAAAAACGAAAAACCGCGTCTAAAAAGCCCACAAAAGCGCAGCTTCAGGCCAAGCGGGAGCTCAATGCGATCATCTTATTTGCGCTGGGGGTGCTGCTGCTTCTGCTGGCGGCCATCCCCGGCGATAACGCCTGGAACACCGTACATAATGTGCTGCGCGGCCTGATGGGCTGGTGCTGCTATCTTATGGGCCCGCTTATGATGATCGTAGCCGTGCTGCTGACCATGGACCGCACCGCCATCACTCCGGGGCTCAAAAGCGCCAGCGTGGTGCTGATGGTCCTGCTGCTGTGCGGCATCACCCATATCATCGGCGGCAATGCCGCGGAGGGTACCTTTGCCGAGAGCATCAAGGCCCTGTACCGCAGCGGCACCGCCCTTACCGGGGGCGGCGCGTTCGCCATTCTGTTTGGCGTGTACCCGCTGCGCTGGCTGGGCCGCACCGGGGCCCTCATCGTGGATATCCTCCTGTTCTTTGTGTTCTTTATGATCTCCACCGGCACCACCCTCATTGGTCTGTTTAAGGGCGCCGCAAAGCCCGTCAAGAAGCTGGAGGAAGCCTACACCGCCGCAGTGGAAAACCGCCAGGCGGCCGCCGAAGCGGCAGAAGCCGCTCAAAAGAAAAACCGCAAGAATTTCAATATTGATGTGGCGCTGGAAGGGGAGGAAAAATCCCCTGCCACGGCCCGGAAAGAGGTCCTCACCAAGGAGGGCGAAGCCTCCCGCCGCAAGGTGGAGCGCCTGACTGACGCCATGAAGGTCAGCACCAATACCGGCCGCGCCTACGATTTTGATAGTGAACCGGTGGAGCCTGCCCCCGTGCCGGAACCTCAGCCGGATTTCCAGCCTGTCACGCCTCCCGTGACCAATGCTGCCCCAGCCCCGGCCGAAACCTCCATCGAGGACCTTATCACCCGGGCGGTCAGCGGCAGCGCCGTGGTAGGGGAGCCTGTGGCCGAAGCCAAGGACGGCAAGCTGCACTTTGGCGAAACACCGGAGGAAAAGGCGGCGCAGGCCGCCCAGGAGGTGCTGCTGGAGCCGGTACCGGAGGAAAAAACCTACACTTTCCCGCCGGTCAACCTGCTGGAAGAGCCCAAGGCGGCCCGCGGCGGCAATACCCAAAAGGAGCTGCGCGCCAATGCCGATCTGCTGGTGGATACGCTGCGCAGCTTTGGGGTCGAGACCCGCATCGTGGATATTTCCCGCGGGCCTGCTGTTACCCGGTATGAATTGCAGCCCTCCGCCGGAGTCAAGATCAGCCGCATCACCAACCTGGCTGATGATATCGCCCTGAATCTCGCTGCCGGCGGTGTGCGCATCGAAGCCCCCATCCCCAATAAAGCCGCCATCGGTATCGAGGTGCCCAATAAGGACATCGCCGCCGTCCCCATCCGGGAGATCATCGACAGCACCGAGTTCATCGGTGCCAAGAGCCGTCTTTCAGTTGCGCTTGGCAAGGATATTTCCGGCCGCATTTGCTTGGCCGATCTCGCCAAGATGCCCCACCTGCTCATTGCGGGCGCCACGGGCAGCGGTAAGTCCGTTTGCATCAATTCCATCATCATCAGCCTGTTGTATAAATCCTCCCCGGAGGATGTCAAGCTCCTGATGATCGACCCCAAGGTGGTGGAGCTGGGCGGCTACAATGGCATCCCGCACCTCCTGGTGCCGGTTGTCACTGATCCTAAAAAGGCCGCCGGGGCCCTGTGCTGGGCGGTCGGCGAGATGCTCAACCGCTACAAGCTGTTTGCCGCTACCGGCACCCGTGATCTGGAAGGTTACAACCGCCTGGCCGCGGAGCGGGAAGAGCTGCATCCCATGCCGCAGATCGTCATTATCATCGATGAGTTGGCCGACCTGATGATGGCCGCCCCCAAGGATGTCGAGGATTATATCTGCCGCCTGGCGCAGATGGCAAGAGCCGCCGGCATGCACCTGGTCATTGCCACCCAGCGCCCCTCCGTCGATGTCATCACCGGCCTTATCAAAGCCAATATCCCCAGCCGTATCTCCTTTGCCGTTTCGTCCCAGATCGACAGCCGCACCATTCTGGATATGGGCGGCGCCGAAAAGCTCCTGGGCCGCGGCGATATGCTGTATTATCCTGTTGGCAGCAGCAAGCCCACCCGGGTCCAGGGCTGCTTTGTCACCGATAGTGAGGTGGAGCGTGTTGTCACCTTCATCAAGCAAGGTGAAAAGGGCGAATATGATGATACCATCATGACCGAGATCGAGCAATCCGCCGCCCAGGTCAAGGGTAAGGGCGGCTCCTCCGGTTCGGCTGCCGCCGGCGGCGATGCCGAAGGCGCCGATGGCGATGAGCTGCTGGAGCAGGCCATTGCCGTGGTGGTGGAAGCCGGCCTTGCCTCCACATCACTTCTCCAGCGCCGGCTTAAGGTGGGTTACGCCCGCGCCGCCCGCCTGGTGGATGAAATGGAGGAAAAGGGCATAGTCGGGCCCTTTGAGGGCAGCAAGCCCCGCAAGGTACTGATGACCAAGGACCAGTACTACGAGCGCAAGACCATGTCCGCCGATTGATCCTATCCATACAAGAGGAATCCCATGAATACCCTTACCGAAACACTTTTCACCGTGCTGGAGGCGGTGGGCACCGTGGCCTTTGCCGTTTCCGGCGCCACCGTGGCCCTGCAAAGAAGGCTGGATGTCTTTGGCGTCATGCTGCTGGGGCTTACCACCGCCCTTGGCGGCGGCTGCATCCGGGATCTTTTGCTGGGCCGCACCCCGCCGGTCATGTTCAGCCAGCCGCTCTATGCCATTGTGGCCATCGCTACCTCGCTGGTGGTGTTCCTGCTGGCGTGGTACTGGCGCATCGGCTTTTTTGGCCATATGGTCCTCATCGACCGTGTCAATAATATCTTTGATGCCCTGGGCCTTGGCGTGTTCACCGTCATCGGCGTGCGGGCGGGCATTGCGGCCGGTTACGGCGGGACTCGTTGGTGTTCAGCTTGATATACTGCCGGTCCTGGGGCTGCTCACCGGGGTGGGCGGTGGTGTTTTGCGGGATATGATGAGCCGCGAGATCCCCATGGTGCTGTGCCGCCGGGTCTATGCCATCGCCAGCATCGTGGGCGGTGCGGTGTATTTTCTGCTGCGCGTCCCCCTGCAGGAAAGTACCGCGGCCCTCACCGGTGTCATCCTGGTATTTGCCATCCGTATGCTGGCCACCCACTACCGTTGGAGCCTGCCCCGCATCAGTGAGGATCAGCAAACCGAACCGAGGAAATGAAGGGAGCAGCTATGAGCTTTCTGCCCATCACAAAAGAAGAAATGGCGGCCCGCGGCTGGGAGGCCGCGGTCTATGTCACCGGCGATGCCTATGTGGATCATCCCACCTTTGGCCCGGCCATCATCACCCGCCTGCTGGAAAGCCAGGGTTACCGGGTGGCGGTGCTGGCCCAGCCCCGCTTTGATGCTCCGGAGGATATGACCCGCTTCGGCCGTCCGCGGCTGGGCTTTCTCGTTTCCGGCGGCAATATCGATTCGATGGTTGCCCACTATACGGCGGCCCGCCGCCTGCGCAGCGAGGATTTCTATTCCCCCGGCTGCCGGGCAGGCCTGCGCCCCGATCGTGCCACCATTGTTTACTGCCAGCTCATCCGGCAGGCCTATGGGGATATTCCCATTGTCATCGGTGGGCTGGAGGCCTCCCTGCGCCGCTTTGCCCACTACGATTACTGGGATGACGCCGTGCGCCCTTCCATTTTGATGGATTCCGGAGCGGACCTCCTTATCTACGGTATGGGCGAGCATCAGATGATCGAGATCGCCGCCCGAATGGCAAAGGGCGAACACCCTGCCGCAATGCGGGATATCCGAGGTACCTGCTATCTCTGTCCCCTTACCGCACCCTTGCCGGAAAATGCCGTTTCCTGCGCCTCCTTCGATAAGGTGTCGCAGGATAAAAAGACCTATGCCCGAGCCTGCCGCCTCCAGCTGGAGGAACAGGACCATGTGACCGGCCGTGCTGTGGTGCAGAAGCATGGGGAACAATACCTGGTGCAGAACCCGCCCGCACTGCCCCTTACCACCGAGCAGCTGGATGCCGTGGCGGAACTGCCCTACGAGCGTTATTATCATCCCATCTATGAGGAGATGGGCGGCGTTCCCGCCATTAAAGAGGTCGAATTTTCCCTTACCCATAACCGCGGCTGCTTTGGCGCCTGCAATTTTTGTTCCATTGCGTTCCACCAGGGGCGCTACATCACCACCCGCAGCCACGCTTCTCTCCTGCGGGAAGCCGAAAGCTTTACCCATAACCCCCACTTCAAGGGCTACATCCATGATGTCGGCGGTCCCACTGCCAATTTCCGTGCCCCCTCCTGCGCCAAGCAGGCTACCCATGGCCTGTGCCGGGATAAAAAGTGCCTGGCCCCCACCCGCTGCCCGGCCGTCCGGGTGGACCACACCGACTATGTTCAGCTCCTGCGGGAGCTGCGTGCCATTCCCGGCGTCAAAAAGGTATTTGTCCGCAGCGGCCTGCGCTACGATTACATGATGGGCGAGGAGGACGATACCTTCCTCACTGAGCTGGTGCGATACCACATCAGCGGTCAGCTCAGGGTGGCTCCGGAGCACTGCAGCGCCCGTGTACTGGATGAAATGGGCAAGCCCCATATCAATGTCTACGAGGCATTCCTGCGGCGGTTCCAGCGTGTCTGCCAAAAGGAAGGCAAGGAGCTTTACCTCATCCCTTACCTGATGAGCAGCCATCCCGGCAGCACCATGCGGGATGCCGTGGAGCTGGCCCTGTTCCTTAAAAAGCATCATCTCCGTCCCCAGCAGGTGCAGGATTTTTACCCCACACCGGGCACCGCCTCCACCTGTATGTTCTATACCGGCATCGATCCCTGGACGATGCAGCCGGTCTTTGTACCCACCGATCCCTATGAGAAAAAACTGCAGCGCACGCTGCTGCAATACTGGAAGCC
>CALERQ010000144.1 GCA_937907305.1 uncultured Clostridia bacterium
AATCTGTCCCCCTTGACCGTATTTTGGTTCCTTTTGTACGCACAAAAGGAACGCCCCGCCGGCGAGGCGTACTGGCTATGCCTTGTAAAAGGCTCCGCGACGCCGCTAGGCGACTACAAACCTGGCCCCCGCCGGCAGGCGGAAAAAACTGGCCCCGCAGGGCTTCGACAATTTACGGAATGTTCATTGACAGGGGTGGGGCTGCATGATAAGATGAAACTGTACTATCTGTACTAATACAGTTAGGACGCAGGAAAGGAAAAACAAAGGAGAGAAACCAATGAAACGGACGATCATAGCAGTGGCACTGGTGCTGGCCATCCTGGCGGTGGGGTACTGGGGCATGGCTGGCTGGTGGCAGGAGAACCGGGAACTGAATGCCCTGCAAAGTGAATACGAAAGTGCCAGGGAACAGCAGCAGGCGCTGCTGGAGGAAAAAACGGCGCTGGAGAGCGAACTGAATGATCTGCGGGAGCAGAACGGCGATGCCAATGAGACGCTGCAGAGCTGGAAGGCATGGAAAGAGAGCCTGGAGGCGGCACTGGCCGGCTGAGGGAGGAAACAAAAATGAAAACAAAAGAGAAGAAAAGCGCTTTGCTGCCGGGGCTGATAACGGTGCTGATGGTAGTGGCGGCGGTGGCAGGCGGAATAAGAATGACCGACCCCGATGGGGAACAGCTGGACACCATGCGGCAGGAGCTGGAGGCGATCACGGCGGAGAATGAGGGGCTGACCGCCCAGGTGGCGGCCCTGCGTGCCGAGACCGCGGAGCAGAAGGCTCTGCCGGAGGCGATACAAAAGCAGAAGGATGAGGGCTTCCGGCTGCTGGGAGAGCTGGAGCGGCAGATAAGAGCCGGGGAGAGCGATAAAAAGATCGCCTACCTGACCTTTGATGACGGGCCGTACGACAATACCACCGACGCGATACTGGATATCCTGAAGGAGAAGGGGGTGCGCGCCACCTTCTTCCTGCGGCACCGGCCGGACCATGTGGCGCAGATCCAGCGGGAGATAAGGGAGGGCCACACGCTGGCCAACCACAGCTATTCCCACAAGATAAAGGCGGTGTACCAAAGCGCTGACAGCTGCATCAAGGAGATACGGGACCAGCAGAAGTGGCTGACCGAAACGGTGGGCGTTACCCCGGAGATCTACCGGTTCCCCGGGGGGAGCGCAACAGCCGGGAACAAAAAACAGACCATCGCGGCGGCGCTGGCGGCCGACGGCCTGGGCTATGTGGACTGGAACTGCGCCACCGGGGACGGTCTGCCGGGGGTACTGACCACCGAAAAGGCCTATCAGAACGCGATTTCCTCGGTGGGGGAGCAGAAGATAGTGGTGATGCTGATGCACGATTACAGCGCCGCCACCCTGGAGGCCCTGCCGGATATCATTGATACGCTGGAGGCGAAAGGCTACATGATGATGCCGCTGTTCCGGGAGAGTGTGATGATCCGCTCGGCGTGAGAACGATGAAATGAAACGATACGCAGCGGCCCCGCAAGCCGCGCCCCGCAGGGGCGCCCTGCCCCTACCGGGGCAGGACGCCGGCCCGCCCGGCCCGCAGGGCCGGGCGGGCACTCCGGCCGGAGGCCGGAGACTGCGGGGCGCGGTGGGGGCTGGCGGCCTGTAGGAAGCCCGCGGGGGGAGAGTCTCCGCGAGGCCGGGAGACCAACGAAGTGAGAGAAGGAAGTGAGAATCATGATCCAACTGGACCCGACCAGCCGGATACCGGTCTATCAGCAGATCAAGGAGCGGATGACCGAGCTGATCGTCATGGGGGTATTCCCCCCGGAGAGCCGGCTGCCCAGTGTGCGCACCCTGGCTGCCGAAACGGGCCTGAACCCCAATACCATTCAGAAGGCCTACCAGGAGCTGGAGAGCGAGGGGGTCATCTATACGGTGGGGGGCAAGGGCTGCTTTGTGGGCGGACAGGAAAGTGCCGCCGAGGCGACCCGCCGAAGGGCCGAAGCCGAGCTGCGGGAGGCACTGCGGCAGGCCCGGCTGGCCGGTGTGGAGAAAACCACGGCTGAAGCGCTGGTGGAACAATGTTACGGGGGGAACGAGTGATGTTAAGAGCAGAAAACCTGGTAAAAAGGTTTGAGGATAAAACCGCGCTGGATGGGCTGAATACCGAGATCCGGCGGGGATGCATATACGGGCTGGTGGGGCCCAACGGCAGCGGAAAATCCACGCTGATGCGGCTGATGTGCGGGGTATACCGCCCCGATGGCGGCCGGGTGACGCTGGAGGGCGAGGATATCTTTGAGAATATCGCGGCGAAAGACCGCATTTTGTATCTCAGCGATGACCTGTATTTCCCGCCCAAGAGCACTGTGGAGGACCTGGCGAGCTTCTACCGGGGGCTGTACTCCGGCTTTTCCATGGAGACCTATCACAAGCTGTGCGGATGCTTCCCGCTGGAGATCAACAAGCCGCTTTCCACCTTCAGCAAGGGGATGCGGCGGCAGGCGGCGCTTTTGGCGGCGCTGTGCTGCCATGCCGATTACCTGCTGCTGGACGAGGCCTTTGACGGGCTGGACCCGGTGATACGGCTGATGGTGAAAAAGCTGCTGGCCGAGGAGATAGCGGAGCGGGGCACTACCGTGATGATAAGCAGCCACAACCTGCGGGAGCTGGAGGACCTGTGCGACCAGGTGGGGCTGCTTTCCGCCGGGCGGCTGCTGTTTGAGAAAGACCTGGATGTGCTGAAGCTGGGCTTCTGCCGGGTGCAGGCGGCCTATGACCACCCGGTGGACTGGGCGGCGGCGGGGCTTACCATCCTGGATAAAAAGGAGCGCGGCAAGCTGGTGAGCCTGCTGGTGCGGGGCACCGCGGAGGACACCCTGGCCGTGCTGGAGGCGCAGCGGCCGCTCTTTGCGGAGGCGCTGCCCATGACGCTGGAGGAAGTATTCATCGGAGAAATGGAGGCGGTGGGTTATGATTACAGCAACATCCTCTCCTGACCGCTTTGGCAGCCTGCTGCGGGGACTTTTACGGAAAAATATCCCCAATATGGTGTACCTGGCGCTCATCGGGTTCATTGGCATCCCGCTGCCGTACCTGCTGGCGATGTTCCGCCGGTGGGAAGAAAAGGGCCAATGGGTGTATGAGAATATCAATACGGCCGACCGCGGCGGCCTGTATGTGGGCATAGCGGTGGGGACAGTATGCCTGCTGTGGCTGGCGGGCAGCTTTATCCTGGCGCTGAGCGGGGTGGGCTATATGCATAACCGCCGGGCCGTGGACCTTTACCACAGCCTGCCGGTGACCCGCGGCCAGCTGCTGTTGGGCCATGTGCTGGCAAACTTTTTGACCGTGGCGCTGCCCATGACCGCCAATACCCTGCTGACCGCCGTTCTGGCGGGGATCCGGCACGGCATGACGCCCGACCGGGCGGCCTTCCGTCTGGGGGGTGTGGCGCTGGACCTGCTGGGGTGGTATATCACGGCCTTTGCCATTATCGTTATGGTATACCTGGCGGCCACGCAGGTGGGCTCCACCTTTGATACCTTCCTGTTCTCCGGGGTGTTCCTGGCGGCGCTGCCGGTGCTGTGCCTGACCCATACCGTGATGTGCCAAAGCTACCTGACCGGCTGGAACTACGATATGAAGTGGCAGATCTTTTGTGTGCTGACGCCGGTGCTGACCATGATAGGCAGCTATACCACCTACGGCGAATGGCTGTACGCGGCGATGGCCATTTGGCTGGCGGCCGGGGTGCTGCTGCTGTGGGCCGCCGTGCGGCTGTATACCCGCCGCCCCAGCGAGCGCGCCGAGAGCCGCTGCCGCGAGGGTCTGGCGGCCGGGGTGTTCCGGTTCATTGCCACCTTTGTGGGGGGGCTGGGCTTTGGGACACTGTTTGGGATGATCTCCGGGGCGGACAGCCGGGGCACCCTGCTGCTGTGGATCGCCGTTTTTGCTCTGGCGGTGTACTTCTTTGTGGAGCTGATCCTGGGCCGGGGCTTTAAGGGCATGAAGCGGGGAAGCGTCATCATGGGCGCGGCCATGGCGGCCGTGACGGTGCTGTATGCCGGGGTCCTTTTTACCGGGGGACTGGGCTTTGAGAAGCGGGTGCCCGCCGCCGAACGGCTGGCCAGCGTGACGCTGGATTACCGCGGACGGTACAATAATGTTTACCTGAACGAGGCCGAACGGCTGCACAGCTACGAGGGAGAGAATCACGGCATCTACTACAGCTACGGCAGCGCCCAGAAGGTAACGCTGCGCGGGCCGGAGGCGCTGAAGGCCGCTGCCGCACTGCACCGCCTGCTGACCGAAAGCGACAAAAACGGGATGAACAGCGGCGAGAACTTTATGGGCAGGTTAGAGCTGGAATACACCTTTAACGACGGCCGGGTGATGAAGCGGGTGTACTACGCCTACGGGGATGACACCCTGCTGGCCGCCTATGCCGCGCTGGAGGATACGCCGGAATTCCAGAGCAGGACCAACCCGCTGTACTACTGGGTGGCGGAGGAAAGCCCCTACCGGGAGATAGACCTGTGCGATGTGACCGGCTTTAATAAAACCGCGTTGACCGAAACGGATCATGACACGGCGGCGCTGGTGGCGGCCCTGCGGCTGGATATGCTGGCGGAAAAGGCGATGGATTACTACGACCCGGAGAGAAGGACGGTGTGCTATCTCTACCTGGAAAGTGAGCTGGACGAACGGTACAGCCGCCAGCCGGCGGAAAAGGACTTTTACAGCAGCTTTACGGTGCCGGTGGGGGAGAGCTACACCCACACGCTGGAGCTTTTGCGGGAGTGGGGGCTGGAAAGCTACCTGACCCCAGCCGAGTGGGACAGCATGTTTGTCACCGCCTGGGGCTGTGATGTAGTGGGCACCGGCCGGGTCATCCTTCCGGTGTGGTACGGTGTGGAGACTGAGATCTTCAGTCAGGCCGCGTACGAAGCGGGGATCCTGCTGAGCAGGGAGGAGGCGGAGCCGCTGCTGGCGCTGGCGGACTGGACCTATCCCAATACCGGCAGCGATGACTGCCTGTACCTCAGCTTTGTGCGCACGGCGGAGGATGGCACCAAGACCTACGGCCTGCCGATGTTCCTCCCGCTGGAGGAGGCGCGCCGCCAGCCGCTGTTGAGGGAGTATATGGCTGAGCAGTACGGCGAGAAGCTATCCGACCCTGAAACGGTGGACGCGGAAACGCTGGAAGCGAGATAATAAGAAGATAAAACGACCGGCTCCTGCCCAAATGGGTGGGAGCCGGTTTCTATATATGGATTCAGTTTTCCGAAAGGGCTTCGGTGACGCCCATTTCCCGCAGGGTGCGGGCCAGGGCGGCGATGGGCAGGCCCATGACATTGAAGTAATCGCCGGTGAGGCCCTGCACCAGCAGCGCCCCGGCTGCCTGGATGCCGTAGGCCCCGGCCTTATCGTAGGGCTCTTCCAGTGAGCAGTACCATTCCACCTCCTGCGGGGTGAGGGGGTAGAAGTGGACCTCGGTGGTTTCGTGGAAGGTGCGGGTCTCCTCCGCGGTGATGACGGTGACCCCGGTGCAGACGGTGTGGCCGCGCCCGGCCAGGCGGGAGATCATGGCGACCGCTTCCCCGTGGCTGTGGGGCTTGCCCAGGATCTCGCCATCGATATAGACCACGGTATCGCTGCCGATGACGGCGAGGTCCCGTTGATCGGGCTGCTGCGCCCATACGGCCCGGGCTTTGCGCAGGGAAAGCTCACGGACGGCATCCACGGGGCCGGTACCGGGGGCGATGGTTTCATCGCAGTCGCTGGTCTGCACGGTAAAGCGGTGGGTGATGATGGAGAGGAGCTCCCGGCGGCGGGGGCTGGAGCTGGCAAGGATGAGTTTTTTCATAGGAGGGTCTCCTTTGGTGGATTGTGCGGGGGGAAAGAGGGTAGGGGGCGCGGCGCAGCCGCGCCCTGGAGGGACAAAGCCGGCGGCATGGGGAGAGTGGGACAGTGCGGGAGGGCAGGGCGCCGCAGGCGCTCCGGCCAAAGGCCGGAGCCAGCGGTCGCAGACCGCTGAAGCCGCCCGGAGGGCGGCTTGCCTGCGGCGCTCCCGCTCCCGGCAGGAGCTTATACAGACGGTTCGTTTTCGATGATGATCTGGCAGGCGCGCATGGCGGCCAGTGCCATGCGGTGGCTTTCCGGGGTGACCCCGGCGCAGCAGGCGGCGTCTACCAGGATGGGGACTTCCGGCAGGTAGGCTCGCAGCAGCAGGGCATTGCTGATGACGCAGATATCGGTGCAGAGCCCGATGAGGGTGATGGATTCAATGGGAGCGTCCTCATTCAGGGCGAGCAGGCGCTCCCCCAGGGCAGTGCTGCCAAAGGTGGGTTTATCAATGATCTCGCTGGCGTAGGGCAGCAGCCGGGCGGCCAGCTGCCAGCCGTGGCTGCCGCGGATGCAGTGGGGGACCGGCAGTGCTTTGCCCTCGCGGGTGTTCAGGTAGTCTTCGGTGTGGGTATCCCGGGTAAAGAGCACCAGCCCTTCAAAGGAGCGGATCTTCCGCTCGGCCCGGGGCAGCATGGCGGCCGCTTCGGCGGTGCCCAGGGCGCCATTGATAAAGTCGTTTTGCAGATCGACGGCGACTAAAACTTTCATTTGGTTTCCTCCTTGGATTCATCAGGCTTGGAGAGCATCATCAAAAGGGGCAGCGCCAGCAGCAGGCAATCCCACCGGATGGCGAAAAGGCCCCAGCGGCCAACGGCCAGATTGCCGGCCACGGCCCCCAGCGCAAAAAAGAAGATGACGCCGAAATAGAGCGCCCCACGGCGCAGCTCCTCCCGGTCATGGCCGATGTGATATTCATGCAGGGCCTGTACCCCGGCCCGCAGGTTACCGATGCACATGGTGGTGGCAATGCCGTTGCCTTCTATCTTGCGGAAGGCCTGCACCTGGATGCCGCAGGCCAGCGAAGTAAGGCTATTGGCCAAGAGGTGCTGCCCCGCCGGGAAAAAGCTGACCCCGAAGAGGATCAGAATTTCGGCAAGGAGGGTGAGCTGCCGCCAGTGCAGGCGGCTCATGTGGCCAAAGCGGGTGCGCATGGCGGCGGCCAGGGCAATGCCCAGGGCAAAGCTGACCACCGGCAGCAGATAGCGCAGGCTATCGGCCGGGCGCCCTTCCGAGATGGCGACGGCGAACAGCAGGATATTGCCGGTTTGGGCATTGGCAAAGACATGCCCCCGGGCCATGTAGCTGTAAGCATCCATAAAGCCACCGGCCAGTGCCAGCAGGATGCCGACAGCCAGCGAGGAGGACATCTGACTGTTTTTTTGCATGGAGGTCACTGCTTTCCGGTGGAGCCAAAGCCGCCCCGGGAGGGGTTCCCCAGGGATTCGCACTCTTCAAATTCGATGGCGGGCTGATGCTCCATGATGCGGAACTGGGCAATGCGGTCGTTCGCTTCGATGCGGCAATCGCGGGTGGCATAGACCGGCATCTTCCACTCATCCGCATCGCCGCAGTAGCTTTCATCTACAACGCCCATGGAATTGGACATGAGAATGCCGTAATTGCGGAAGGTGGAGCTGCGGGGGAGGACATGGGCTTCGTACCCCTGGGGCAGCACCATGGCAACGCCCAGGGGGATGTAGCGGGATTCACCGGCCTTCAGCTCCACCGTTTCGGCGGCGCGCAGGTCGATCCAGTCGCTCTTACCGTCAATATAGCGGAGCTTTTCGATCTTATCGCTGAGATAGCGGATGCGGATCTTGGGCATGGGAACACTTCCTTTTTGTTGAATGAAATTTATTTCAGGCTGCGGTAGTACAGCCCCCGGGTGAAGGGCCCGGCCGGGGCGGCGCCGGTCTGGTACATCTCCAGGATGGCATCGCACTCGGCGGGGGTTTCGGTGGTGAAGCGCAGGGTGAGAAAATCGCAGAAATCCCACTCCGGCAGGCGGTCGCTGAGGAACAGCGGCCGGGGATTGAGCAGGTGAGTGTACTGGCGGTTCTGGCACTGCAATGGGAAATCCTCGCCCCGGCGGTCGGTGATGTGATTGATGCCGCGGCAGTCCCCGCAGCACGCGGCGGTTTTGCCGGGGCAATTGCGCAGCAGCATAAGCGGCAGGCGGCCGTAGGCGATGACACCGATGGGGATGGGGCTATTGATATTCCGGGCGGCATTGCGTTCGCACTCGAAGGAAAGGGTGATCTCATCGCAGCCCAGCGCCGCGGCCTGCTGTGCCGCCGGGGAATTGATGATATTGAGCCCATAATCCCCGATGATCCGCAGCCCGGCCTCCCTGGCCATCAGCAGGGAGCCAAGATTGCCGCAAAGGGCGGCGGTGAGTCCCTGCTCCTTCAATTTGCGCAGGGTGCGCATCACGGCTTCCTCCTGCTGCGGGGCACAGAATGCCGGCAGCTCGGCCACCCAGCGCTCCGCACCGGTTTCCAGCAGTTCCGGGCGCTCGGCCAGTTCGTGCAGCGGCAGGGAGAGCCGGCCGGCCCCCCGCTGAATGGCGGGGGTTGCCTGCGCTGCCGCCGCCAGGCGGCAGCCCAGCTGGGGCGCGCCCGCAGGGCGCGCCCTACCGGCCGGCTCCCCGGCCGCGGCAGGGGCCTGCGGGTAGGGCACCACCACGCTGCGGGCTTCGGCCAGGGCGGTCAGCGCCGCCGCGCGCAGGCGGTTGAGGGCAGAAAGGGGCAGCATCAACCCCGGGGCGATATGACAGGTCAGGTTTTGCAGATAGAATGGGGTGCCACCGCACTTTTCCAGGGCCCGGCGGGCCAGCTCCTCATCGGTGGGGCGGGTCAGGGCGGTCTGCGGCACCTCACCGGCGACCTCCACCCGGTGGGTGCCGTCAGTCGCGGCCAGGGTCGCCGACTTTTCGGGGGAGAGGGTCAGCGCCATATCCACCGGCAGGCGGCCCACTTCATTGCGGGTCAGGGCGGAGAGCTTTCCCAGCACCTCGGCGGCCGCGGCAGCGTCCTCTCTGGTTCGGGTGCCAAACATGCTGAGATCCCGGCGGGCGGTGTAGTAGCCATCGGTAAAGCCGCTGCGGCTGAAAACCGACCGCAGTGTTTCCAGGTCGGGTGCTTCCCCGGCCAGGGATTGGCGGCAGGCGGTCACGGCGGCGGCCACATATTCGGGGCGCTTCAGGCGGCCCTCTATCTTAAAACTGGCCACCCCCAGCGCCTCCAGCTCCCGCAGACGGTCAGTCAGGGTCAGGTCCTTTAGGGAGAGGGCATAGCCCCGGCCGTGGCTCTTAAAATCCAGCCGGCAGGGCTGGGCGCAGCGCCCGCGGTTGCCGCTGCGCTCCCCCAGCACGCTGCTGAGGTAACACTGCCCGGAAACGCTCATGCACAGCGCCCCGTGCACAAAGACCTCGCACCGCATGCTTGTCCCGGCGCAGATAGCGGCGATCTCCTCCTTGGAAAGCTCCCGGGCCAGCACCACCTGGGCAAAGCCCATTTCCTCCAGCAGGCGGGCGCCCGCCAGGTTGTGGATGGTCATTTGGGTGCTGGCATGCAGCGGCAGGGTGGGGTACCGCTGCCGGATGATTTTGGCCAGGCCCAGATCCTGCACCAGCACGCCATCCACCCCGGCCGCGGCTGCCGCATCCAGCGAATGGAGCCACTGGGGTAGCTCCCGGTCGGTCACCAGGGTGTTCAGCGTTACATAGACCCTTACCCCGCGGGCATGGCACCAGCCCACGGTCTGCGGCAGGGCGGCTTCATCAAAGTTTTCGGCGCCCGCGCGGGCATTAAAGCCGCGCAGCCCCAAATAAACGGCATCGGCGCCGCACAGGACGGCGGCGCGCAGCTGCGCCTCGCCGCCCGCAGGCGCCAGAATTTCAGCGTGTTTTTCCATTGGGCTTAAAATTCCTCATCATTCTCATCGTAGTCGTGGAAGTCCATCTGCCCGGCCCGCCGGTAGTCCTCGGCCGGAGCGCGCACGGCGCTGCTTTCCCGCAGGTAGTTGGTCAGCTGCTGGCGCAGGTTATCG
>CALERQ010000145.1 GCA_937907305.1 uncultured Clostridia bacterium
GATCCTCGATGCTCTCGATGAACATTTTGGACACCATGCCGATGGAGCACAGCGACATGGTGAGCAGGCCCGCAAAGGGCCCGGGGCCGGTGACGCGGATGAACATAAGCCCGTAAACAAAGGCGGGAACGGTGCGGATGGCGGCGATGATCATGCGGCCGATGAGCGCGATGGGGCGGGGCACCAGGTTGCTGGCGGAGAGGAAGGAAAGCGGCAGCGAGATAACAGCGCCGACGATGGTGCCGAGAAACGCGATGCAGAAGGTCTCCAGCAGCAGGTAGGGGACGCCATTGGTGCCCAGGGTGAACAGCAGCTTGGAGGAGGGGTGAAAGATGCCGGAGAGAATATTTTTGGCGACCTCCAGCCCGTTGCCGGTGGGATTGCTGACCCGGACGGCTGAAGCGGACCATGCCAGCAGGCAGGCCACGATAAAAGCGGCCAGCAGCTGCCAGATCCAGGTCTTGGGCGCGGAGGCATAGGCTTTTTGAATTTTATTCACAGCGATACCTCCTTTTAAGTCAAGCGTTTGCGCAGGGCATGGCTGATGCCCTCGATGATGAGAAC
Source organism: uncultured Clostridia bacterium (assembly GCA_937907305.1). GTDB lineage: Bacteria > Bacillota > Clostridia > Oscillospirales > Ruminococcaceae > Angelakisella. The sequence goes on from CALERQ010000145.1 coordinate 565, forward strand.
GGTGATAAAGAGCACAATGAGGATCATGCCAAGACTATCATATTCCCGCCAGCCGATCTTCTCATTCATGATGAGGCCCAGACCGCCGGCACCGACATAGCCCAGAATGGAAGCGTAGCGGACATTGCCCTCCAGGCAGAAGAGCGAAACGGAGAGATAGGTGGGCAGCACCTGCGGGAACACCGAGGTGACAAAGGCCCGGATACGGGTAGCGCCCAGGGCTTCCATGGCCTCAAAGGGTCCCATATCCACGGTCTCGATGATCTCGAAGAGCTGCTTGCCTACATAGGCAAAGGTAAATACGGCAATGGCACAGGTGCCGGCCATGGTGCCAAGGCCGAAGATGTAGGTGGCGATAAGGGCGCAGACCAGTGTGGGCAGGGTGCGCACCAGGCTGAGGAACAGCCGGACGATGGAAACGACGATGCGGTTGGTGACAATATTGCTGGCGGCGGCGATGGCAAAGGGAACGGCCAGCACCGCGCCGATAAAGGAGCCGAGGAAGGACATCTTGATGGTATCCCACAGCGGCGACCAGATTTTAGAGAGGTAGGCGGTATTGGGTGGGAACATGGCTACCAGAATATCAAAGAACTTGCTGCCCTTTTTTATGAGGACAGTAAAATTGAAACCGGTGATGCGGACAGAAACCGCCCCCAGCAGCAGGATGATGAGGAGCACGAGCCATGCACGGCTGCGCTTTTCCTCTACCACGGCACCGCTGGGCAGGGTGTAGCGGCGGGGCTTAAAGATGCGGTCGTAAAGGCTCATGCGGTCGCCTCCGTTTCGGCATCATCCCCATAGATGGCATTCAGAACGGTTTGATCCACCTGCTTGGAGGGGCCATCGTAGACGATGCGCCCGGCCCGGATACCGATGATGCGGTCGGCATACTCAATGGCGAGCTCCACATGGTGGATATTGAGCAGGATGGAGATGCCCATTTCCTTATTGATGCGGACAAAATCCTGCATGACCTGGCGGGCGGTGACGGGATCCAGCGCGGCGACCGGTTCATCGGCCAGGATGATCTGCGGATCCTGGGTGAGGGTGCGGGCCAGCGCCACACGCTGCTGCTGGCCGCCGGAGAGCTGATCGGCGCGGATGTAGGCCTTATCCAGGATGCCGACCTTATCGAGGGACTCCAGGGCCTTCATTTTATCCTCGCGGCGGAAAACGCCCAGCAGTACCCGCCAGAAGGGCATATCCGGCACGCAGGCGGAGAGGACATTTTTGATGACAGTGGTGCGGGTGACCAGATTGAAGGACTGGAACACCATACCGATGCCCCGGCGGAAGCGGCGCAGGCTTTTGCCGGAAAGGGTGCTGACATCGATACCGTTTATTGTAAGGGTGCCGGAGGTGATGCGGTGCATCCGGTTGACGGAGCGCAGCAGGGTGGATTTGCCGGCGCCGGAGCGGCCGATGATGGCGACAAATTCACCGTCCCGGATGGTCAGGTTTACATCGTCCAGCCCCACGGTGCCATTGGGGTATACCTTGGATACATGATCAAATTGAATCATACGGTCTCCTCTTCTGCGATTAAAATACGGGTCTCATTCATAAACCGGGATACACACCGGGGGGATGTATTCCGGTTTGGGAATGAGTACGGGGAGGACCGCACAGAGGAAAGCAGTAATCTGTGCGTGTCCTCCCCGCATATGGGATGGAAATGAGAAACCGAAAGGTTAGTTGGCGGCGCTCAGCTCCTGGATGAGCTTCTGAGCGGCGCGCTCGCTGTCATAATCGGAAGGCTGGGCCTTTTGATAGCCATTGTGGCTGTAAATAGCGATGACTTCCTTGCCGGCATCGGTATTGCCGATATTGATGAAGGCGTTCTGCAGGGCAGCGATGAACTCATCGGTCATGATCTCGGAGTTCTTGCTGACGGAGATGGTGTCATTGTAGATGGGGGCGGTAACGCCGATGACGCCGGTTTCCTCCC
>CALERQ010000146.1 GCA_937907305.1 uncultured Clostridia bacterium
CGGCAATACGGGCTTCTATCTCCGCCTGCTCGTTTTTGGCAGCATCGTATTCACTGTTTTCGGAAAGGTCGCCGTAGCCGCGGGCGATCTTTATTTTCTCCGCGATCTCGCTGCGTTTGGTCGTTTTCAGCTCTTCCAGTTCTTTGGCCAGCTCATCGTAGCCGGTCTGGGTCATTTGGATGGTGTTTACCATGAAATACAGCTCCTTTACGGCGGGCAGAGCGTTCCGGCTGCCCGACAATAGTCTAATTATTATAGTTTTTTCTGTCCCAAATGTCAAGTGCGCATCAGCTTCCCCAGTTCGGTAAATTCCGCCAGACGCCCATCGATGCGGCATCCCTCAGGGGTCAATGGCAGCTCCGCCCGGCGGGTACCGCATTCCGTTACCATCCCCCAAAAGGCCGTTGGTTCCACCCCCGGCGGCGCCTCCGCCAGCTGTTCCGGCGTCAGCGACAGTGTCAATCGATTCACCGTAGGACTCCCCTGTATCCCGCTGCGGTCCGCTGTGATCACCGGCCGCCGCACCCGGATCACTCCTGTAGGGTAGGGTGCCGCGCACAGCACACAGTCCTCCAGCTCAGCCGGGGTTTCCGCCCACAGCAGCGGCAGGCCGTATTCCTCCCGCAGCATGGTCTCAGCGGCGGTGTAGCGGCTTCGCCGCAAGGTATACACCTTCACGCCCCGACAGCAATTCAGCCACTCTCCACAGGCCCATGGCGATATCCCCTGCGGGTCCAGTAATCCAAGCAATCCGCCCCCCTTTCCCGCGGCTTGTTCCATGGCCTGCCGGGCCGCTGCCACCACCAGCCTTGCCGTAAAATCCTGTGGCCTGTAATCCCGCAGCGGGCAGCCCTCCGGCGGCAATCCCTCCGGGGGAAGCAGCACTGGGGAACGCGGGCGGGGACACAGCAGCACCAGCCGGTTCCAGGGCAGCCGCTCTGCCGGGCCGTGCCATACCACATACCGGTAGCGGTTTCCTCCGCAGCTGCTGTCCTCCCACTCCAGGGTATCGCCCCGCAGCAACCGTCCCAATCGCTGCCGCAGCGGCTCTTTTTTGTTCTCTACTGCCACCACCATGAACATCCCTCGCGCCCCCTTTGCCTGTCCTGTTCCATCCTATGCGCCACTAGGGCCATTTAGTACAAGCCGCCGGGCCCCTATCCTATGTCCACTGCGCCACAAGTGAAAGAACAAATGTTTCATGTGAAACATTTTTGCCGCACTAAAAATAACCGGCCCCATTCTCCGGCGTTTCATAGGGACAATTGTGAACCTACCCCAATAAATTAATATTTGTTCCTGTGGAGGGAGGCTGTGTTTCGGCACAGTCTCCCTTTTCTGTTTATGCGTCCTCGTCCGAAATATCTTCTACTGCAGTTGCTGCCATGCTCTAAGGCAGTTCGTCCACCAGACCGATGTCACGGTAGTAGATGCGTACTTCCTGCGGCGCTGTGCGGGAGTATTTCTTCGCCCGCTCTCCAACCTCCACCCGCTTGATGAAGATGTGCAAGATTTCTGAGGTCAGCTCTGGAATCTCAGTGTAGCGCTTGGCATTCTTGATGAACCGGGCGATGTTGGAGCTGGAGTCCTTCAGTTCCTGAAGCCGCGCTTCCATGGCAGGTAGCTGCTCCTGAATCTCTTTCTGTTCGGCAGTGTACTCCTGAGACAGGATGCGGTACTGCTCGTCCGGGATGCGGCCAAGGACGCTGTCCTCATAGAGCCGCTTGAACAGCTTTGTCAGCTCGGCCTGCCGCTTCTGCATGGTGTCGATCTTCTTCTGAAGCATCACGATTTCCTGCTGTACTTCTTTGCCCTGCTTCTTTCGGATGTGTTCCGCAAAGCGCATCTTATTCTGACGGGCAAGGTGTGTGACACGGCGGATGTCATCCAGAATGATGGCGCTGAGTTCCTGCTCCCGGATGTAGTGACCAGAACAGGCGTCTTTGCCTTTCTTCTTGTAGGTGGAACACATGAAGTTGTTCTTCACCACATCCAGCGTGCACGCCCGGTGCAGTGCCATCGTGCCGCCGCAGTCCATACAGTAAACCAGTCCAGAGAAGATATTTTGTTCCTCCATTTTCGCCGGGCGTCGCTTGTGCTTGCGGATATCCTGCACGATTTCCCAGGTCTGCTGTGTGATGAGTGCTTCATGAGTGTTCTCGAAACGAAGCTGTTCCGATTCCGGACGGTCGATACGTTTCTTGTTCTTGAAGGATACTGTGGTGGATTTCAGGTTGATGGTGCGGCCCAGATAGGTTTCGTCCTCCAGAATACCGGCAACGGTATTGGTCGACCAGTTGTACGGCTGGGTGATATTCATTCCGGTCAACTCCACGCCATTCTTCTGGTAGTAGTGATAGCCAGGCGTAGGGATATCCAACAACCCAAAATCAATAAATTAGCAAAGCACGTCCTGCGCGGACACTCTTTTCATAACTGCAAGGTAGTTCGTCAATTAACTCAACACCAGCCGGTTCAATATGCTTTTGTTTAAAATGCTCCTTAGCTTCGGCGGAAAAATAATCATCATCCAACATAATATATCGAATACCGGAGGTTAATCCAAGCTGTTGCATATAAAGACCAACTTTAAACATGGTGTTGATTTGCACAAACGAATCAAAGACACCAAGCATTTTTGCTATTGTTCCATTGGGATTTTCGGAAAATCCCACGCCATCTACATTGCCTATCAAATAAACTGGTTTCTCTGGGTGGGAACCATTGTACCGGTCAATCAACTTCTTAATATCTACAGTCTCATCTGATTTATTTACACCATACTGTCCAGGATCAGATGTATGAATGAGAGATTGAACCAATGCGCGGATATCTCCATCAGCATCTTTGATAATCAGGTCAAAACTATGAATACCTGCTGCTGCCGATTCATGTGATACAATTTCCATTGTGGAAAGGTTGACATTGGGATCGCGTTCTGCCATGGGAGTTAAGTGCTTACTTTCAGGATAAATAGTCGCCCCTGCGTCATAAAAACTCTGCGCAACCAACTGTTCCGCACCATGCCCGCGATACTTTGCTTGTTTTTGTTGTATCTCTTTAGGGGCAATCAGATTATCAAAAATCTCTTTCACCAAATCTTCTGACAACGAAAGGAACGCGTTCAAAATTTGCTCCAAATCATTGGAAACAAAATATTCTGAAATCAGTTTGGCCCATTCTTCCTTCCCTTGGCGGGACAATCTGCCAGCAAACCATGCTGTGCTGTGTTTAATTAAATCCTCACGTTTTTCTGCAACCAGCCTTTCTCCATTGGCTGTTGTTGATATATGGGCGAGGTATGTCATGTCCAAATAGAATCGCTTGTCGGATATACCAAGCAAAAGACGAATATCATTTATGAAATTAGGGTTATGTAGTAAAGCCTTCTGGATGGATTCCGAAAAGGTTTCCTGTATATTGTTTCGATAGTAGTCGAGAAAAGTGAGCAAGCCGGTTACAACACTGTCGTCAAGTGCTTCTCCTCTGTAAAGAGGAATGTCGTTCTGTGGCGCTACACAATACCAAAACTCTTGTAGCTTGTTCATAGTTATCCTCCTGTCATGTTCACGAAAACAATTACTTGCATTTAAGATGAAACTATTGTAATATGTTTTTATCATATGTACAGTATTTTTTTCTTTGCACAATGGAGGACTTAATGTACGATTTTCATTCTATACATGCACAGCTTCAAGATAAAAAGTCACCACTGTTCAGAACCGAGCAGAAAATGATTCATTGCCTGTATTGCAAGATGGACAATCTGCAAGGCAATGAAGATCCTTTGTTTTTGATGTGGCAGAATGAACTTGAGTTTACCTATGGAAATCTGGGTGAACTGCTTTCTCAGAATTCAAAAATCAATCCTCAAGAGTTATGTGAGTTGTATGGATTTGAAAATTCAAAAGAAGTAAACTTGTCCCAGCTTTTGAAATGCATTCAAACCTTCTATAGTGTTTTAATTAAGCTTATCACCTACAATATGGTTCAAGGAACCGTTCCTAAAGAGAAAGGTGATACTAACGACACCTCAATTGAATCGATTTTATCAGGAAAAGCCTTCGTCAAGTTTGGCATAAGCAATTATAGTTACGATGACTGGTTTTCTTGGATTTTAAAATATTGGGATTCTGACATAGAAGAGCATTGTTGTAAACTTCGGACATGTTTAGAAGCAGAAAATACGATTCTCTCAATCAAAGGATTTATTCAAAGCTTTCGTTCAGATAGTCTAAAACACATTTACGAAACTGTTATCCCGAAAGAAATTCGTCATGCACTTGGAGAGTACCATACTCCAGATTGGCTTGCAACATGTACGATAAAAAACGCATTGAATGCAAGCACGGAAAAAGTTACGGACCTTCGTTTCATAGATCCAACTTGCGGAGCCGGAACCTTTTTGACCAGAGTAATGCGAATGATTCAGGCTGAATCTTTGAACGGATTTATCAATCCTTTGATGGTTGCTGGCTTTGATATTAACTCTCTTGCCGTCCTTACTGCGAAAGCCAACTATTTAGCAACCATAATAGACCAAATAAGCTCTTACTCTGACTTCGTCATCCCTGTATATCATTATGACATAATCAATATTCCTGCGCTTGAAGGAGACAAACTGATAGTTGACACTAATTGTGATTTGATTTGCGAGATTCCTCGTTGTATTTGCAAAAAAGCAGAACAACAAAAACTGTCTTTTTTCGCCGACGATTTTTTGCAATTGATATGTCAGCATGAAGATTGCGCAGAACTACGCAAGAGCATTGCACACTATGATTCTACCAATCAAAAAATAATCGCTAACATACTTTTAAACAGAATTTTTGCTTTCTACGAGAAAAAAGCAGACATTGTTGTAGGCAATCCTCCGTGGGTGAACTGGGAGTATCTCCCACAAAAATATAAAGCGAAGTCTCAGCATCTTTGGCCGGAGTATGGATTGTTTAATGCTAAAGGCCGGGATTTGAGCTTTTCTAAAGAAGACATTTCTATCTTAGTTACATATGTTGTCATAGATCGTTTCCTCAACGAAAACGGATATCTTAGCTTTGTTTTACGGCAAGCCATGTTTAAGTCAGCACAAAATGGCGTCGGCTTCCGCCGTTTTAAATTAGAGAAGGGGGATACCAATTTTAGAGTATTACAAGTGGATGATCTGTGTGGTGTAAAACCATTTGAGGGGATTAATAGTCGAAGCGCACTCGTTCTTATAAAGAAAAATGAAAAGCATACTTTTCCAGTACCTTATAATTGCTGGACAAGGAGAAAACATTTTCTAAAGGCGACCAGAGAACCCGATGCAACAGCAGACTCAATTATGACGTTTATTGATGTAGAAAAAATGATTGCATTTCCTGCTGACAAAAATGATCCATCTTCAATCTGGATAAACTCTCCGGAAAGGATCACTTCTGTAATAGATACGGTTTTGGGAAGCAACTCATATAAAGCAAGAACTGGTGTTTTTACCGGAGGCGCAAATGCTGTTTATTGGATGAACATAGCAGAAAGGTCTGGCGAAACAATAAAAATCAGCAATATAGTAGAGAGAGCAAAACGGAAAGTAAAAGCTGTAACCGCAGAGATTGAACCTGTTTTTGTGTATCCTTTAGTTCAAGGAAGCGATATCTCTCAATGGAATGTTAATACTAAGTCTTATATTCTATGCCCTCATACTGCTGAGACAAAAATGTATCCTGTGGCAGAAAATGTTTTGAGTGCCGTTGCCCCAAAGACACTGGATTACTTGGCCGGGTTTAGAGAAGATTTGGATGCCCGCAAGGGTTTTGCCGGCTGGGAAAAAGAGATTCAGGCACAACATTTTTACTCTATTTTGAGAATAGGTGAATATACTTTCTCAAAATACAAAGTGGCATGGCGATACATTGCACAGTCGTTCATTACTGCTGTCATCACATCTGCGCAAGATAGTTTTGTCGGTGAAAAGTTGTATATTCCAAACGAAAAAATAATGTACGTTGGGACTGATTGTAAGAGTGAAGCGTATTATCTTTGTGGAGTCTTGAGTTCTTCACCTGTAAGCTATTGTGTTAAGTGCTACATGAATCCCACCAGCATTTCGGCTCATGTCCTTGATAAACTCAATATTCCCCAGTATGATCCGGCCAATATTCTTCACCAAAAAATAGCAACCATCTGTGAAGCGGGACACCAAGCAAAAGATTCCGAAGAAAAAGCAAAACTTCAAGCTGAGTTGGATACAACAATCGGAGAACTCTATGGCATATCCGATGAGTCCATCAAAGTAATCCAAGATGCATTGAGAAACCTGTAATATGTTTTTTGATGTCACGGTCAAAAGTAACGCAGCCGCAAGCCATCTACATGATGACTTGCGGCTATTTTGTTTATTCCGTACCGGTAGTGCCCCTGGGGGTTCACTTCATTTCCCTATGAGACGGAGCACTTCTAAAGCCGGTCAAAAGATTCATTTTATTACCGGATGGCCGCCGCCAGCACTTCCAGTGCCTTCTTGTAGGGGGCATCCAGCTCGGCGTTGCCCAGGATATCGCCCCGGTTACCCTCGCTGGCCGCCAGCTCCACTTCATAGTCGGGGCCTACGCCTGTATCGCCAAAGGTCTTTTGCTTAGGACCGGTGTACTGCGCCGTGGTAACCTGGATGGCCGAACCGCCCGAAAGCTTGAAAATCTCGGTGATATCGCCGTTGCCGGCGGTGCGTGCGCCCACCACTTTGGCACGGCCAAAGTCCTGCAGCGCCATTACAAACAGCTCCGCGGTGCCACCGGTAGTCTCATCGGCCAGCACCACCAGGGGAACATCCCAGCTGCTCGCATCGGATTCCGCCACGGCGGTCAGGTTGCCGTCCTTATCGCGGGAATAAGCCACGGTACCGCTGGGCAGCAGCGGATCCAGCAGCCGGACCGCATAGGAGAGTTCATTGCTGGTAACGCCGCGCACATCCAGCAGAATGCCCTTTACTTCCTGTGCCTTCAGGGTATTCAGCTGAGCAATAAACTGGTCGGCCGTGGTGCCGCTCCACTCGGTAAAACTGATATAGGCGGTATCATCGCTTACCATGGTCGTTTTTACCGTAGGTACTTCAATAGCGCGCAGGGTCAGCTCATAGTTGTTCTCCTGGCTATCCTGCTGGATGGTCAAAGTCACCTTGGTGCCGGCTTCGCCGCGCAGACGGCCCGCCATGCTTTCATTGTTATTTTCGGTCACGCGGGTACCGTTCACATTGGTGATGAGCGCCCCCGCTTTAATGCCCGCCATCTGTGCCGGGGAATCAGGATAGACCTCCCGAACCAGCAGATAGCCGGAAGAATCCATCTCGGTCACCAGACCAACGCCTACATATTTGCCGCTGCCGGATTGGGTATAGGCCTCATATTCCGCGGCGGTAAAGTAGCGGGCGTTGCTGTCCTCCAAGCCATCGATATATCCACGGGCAATGGCCTCCTGCAGCTCCTCCTCATTGATGGAGCCATAGTAGTTTTCCCGCACATACAGGTCTACCTCATGCAGGGAGCTATACATCTTTTCCCGCTCGGTGATGCCCGTCATCTTTACATTAAACAGGTTCATCGAGTAGATCATGGTAAGGGAAAAGGCCACAGCCGCCACGATGGCCATATAGGCGATGGCCGCGCCAAGTGAAATTTTCTTATTCATGCTGTTTTATGCTCCTGTTGTAACGCCGCTTACCTGCACACGGTGCCAGCACAGTGCCATTACAGATAATTGAGCGGATTGGTATGCGCGCCGTTGCGGCGGATCTCGAAGTGGAGATGATAGCCGGTGGACCAGCCGGTGGTGCCCACATAGGCAATGGTCTGACCCTTGGTCACGGTATCTCCCACACTTACCGGAATGGAGGTGCAGTGGGCATACAGGGTGGAGAAGCCGCCGCCATGATCCACAATGAGATAATTGCCGTAGCCCCAGGCACGGCCGTAGCCGGCGCCGGTGCGCACATAAATGACCGTACCGGAAGCGGAAGCCCGGATGGGGGTATTAGCCGGGGCGGGGAAATCCACACCGGTATGGTAATCGGTGTTATTAAACCGCCAGCCGTAGTAGCTGCTGATGTAAGTATAGCCCTTTACCGGGTAGATAAATCCGGTGGTGCTGTAATCCACCTGGCTGCCGCTGCCCGCACTGGCCGCGTAGATGGCATCAATATCGGCCTGTATCTGCTTCATCTCTTTTTGGATGGCAGCCTGATCGGCAAGATATTCCTGCTCCATCTTTTTGATATCCTGCAGGGTGCTTTCCACTTCGGTCTTTTGGCTGGTAAGGCTGGCCTTTTTGCTTTCCGCCGTCACCTTGGTATCCGCCAGATCCTCTTTTTCCTCCTGCATCTGCTGCTGCAGCGTCCGCAGCTCGGTGATGTTATCCGCGAGAGTTTGCAGCAGGGCGCTGTCGTGCTCCGAAATGCGGCTGAGGTACTTGCCGTAGCTGAGGTAGCTGCCCAGGCTATCCACGCCAAAGACCATGCCCAGCATACTGGTGCCCACGCTGGTCTTGTAGATAGAGCGGATACGCTTCATAAAAAGGTCCTGCTGCTCCAGCACCTCGGCGCTCAGCTCGTTAATGCGCTCTTCTTTATCCGCGATATCATTCTGCAGGTAATTGATCTTGTTATCCAGCAGAGTGATCTGCTTTTGGGTATTGGTAATTTGGCTGTTCAGGTTATTGCGGATGGCCTCCTGCTTTTCCTTTTCGGTCTTGGTCTGGTTCAGCTTATCCTTGAGCGCCTGCTGCTGTTTTTCCAGCTCACTGTACTGGCCGTTCAGGTGGTCCAGGGTGCTATCCGCATAGGCGGTAATGGGCGCGGAAACCATCAGCACCGCGGCGCACATCACCGCCGCCAGGATCCGCTTGCTGCATCTCTTCATGGTATTTGCCTTGTCCTTTCCGTTTGCACATTTATTGTGGATTTTCTTCTGTCAAACTTCAGGCTGTTGTCTTATCAGAACAGGAAGCCCTCCTCTATATAGTGCATATAAAGAGGGAATTTTCCTGCATCATACTTTGAGATATTTGCCGACGAAGATGAAGCTGCCCACCATACCGAACAGCACCCCCGCCGCTACAAAGCCCAGCAGCATCTGCGGGGCGATGGAAACAAAGGGAATGAGGCTCTGGTAGGCCAGCTGCAGCCATCCACTGGCCGATTGGCCTACCCACTGGTACAGGAAGTGGGTGCCCACCCACAAAAGCCCAAAGGCGATGAGGGCGGAAATGAGGCCGATAACCATGCCCTCCACCAGGAAGGGGAAGCGGATAAAGGCATTGGTAGCGCCGACATACTTCATAATATTGATCTCCCGGCGACGGGTGAAGATCGTCACCCGGACGGTATTGGCAATGATAATGATGGAAACGACCATCAAAATAGCGACAATGGTAAGCCCCGCCACATGGATAGCGGTCTTGATGCCCACCAGGGTCGTGGCCACCTCATTGCTGGATTCCACACTTTCCACCCCGGAAAGACCCTCCAGCGTCTTGACGGTCTCCGGCAGGTTTTCCAGGCTGTTTACCTTCAGCCGGAAGGAAGCCGGCAGCGGGTTTTCATCCGCGTATTGCTCAAAGCCCTCCAGAAAGCTCTGGCTGCCCAAAGTATCGCTCAGCTCCTTCAGGGCATCCTCCTTGCTGATGTACTGCTTGGAGGCGATATTGGGCAGGGCATCTATCTGCTCCTTCAGCACCTCGATGCCGGTGCTGCCCAAATCGTCATCGATCCAGACCACAACCTCATTGAAGCTTTCCACATAGCCCATCAGGGAATTGATATTGAGGGAAAGCAGCAGCGCCCCGCCGATGAGCACCATGCAGGCGATGAGCACGCCGATGGAAGCCACCGACATCTGCCGGTTGGCACGGATATTGCGCAGGCCCTCCTTGACCAGATAGCCAAACGAATTCTTAAACATGGGAAGCACCTCCCTGGTCCCGGATAATGCGTCCCTTTTCCAGTGTCACGGTACGGTGGTGGAAGCGGTTCACCAGCTCATGCTCATGCGTCACCATGAGGATGGTGGTGCCGGTCTTATTGATCTCGTCCAGAAGCTCCACGATCTCGTAGGAAAGCTCCGGATCAATATTGCCGGTCGGCTCATCGGCAATGAGCAGGTCTGGGTTATTCACCAGCGCGCGGGCCAAAGCCACACGCTGCTGCTCGCCGCCGGAGAGCTCCGGCGGATAGTGCTTGTACTTATCATCCAGCCCCAGCAGATTAAGGATATAAGGCACCCGCCGGCGGATAAACCGCCGCGGCACACCGGTCACCTGCAGGGCAAATGCCACATTATCAAAGACTGTCATGGTGGGAATGAGCCGAAAATCCTGGAACACCACACCGATGGTGCGGCGGAAGTAGGGGATCTCCCGCTGCTTCATGTGGATGAGGTCCCGGCCGTTTACCGTCACCTCGCCCTTGGTGGGCACTTCCTCCCGCAGCAGCGTTTTGATGAGGGTGCTTTTGCCGGCACCGGAATGCCCTACTACAAAGACGAATTCGCCTTTTTCGATATGTAGATCCACCCCATCCAACGCGCATACGCCGTTGGGGTAGGTCTTGGTTACTCCTTGCAGATCAATCAAGGGATTCACCGCCTTGCTATATAGGATATTGGGTCAGCCCTTAAATGACATCAAAGCTGTCTTTTTAGTACTTCACAGGGTTTGCGGTCAGGTACTTCTTCACCATCAGCGCCACCTTAAAGATGATAGCGTGGTCAAACTCCCGCAGATCGAGGCCGGTCAGCTTCTTGATCTTCTCCAGGCGATACACCAGGGTATTGCGGTGAACAAACAGCTTACGGCTGGTCTCGGAAACATTCAGGTTGTTCTCAAAGAACTTCTGGATGGTGAAAAGGGTCTCGTGGTCCAGACTTTCGATGGAGCCTTTCTTAAAGACCTCGCGCAGGTACTGCTCACACAGGGTGGTAGGCAGCTGATAAATGATGCGCGCAATGCCCAGGTTATCGTAGCTGACAATGAGGCGCTCGGTATCGAATACCTTGCCCACCTCCAGCGCGGCCTGCGCCTCACGGAAGGACCGGGCCAGGTCCTTGATGCCGGCGATGACGCTGCCGATGCCGACCTGCGCCTTTGTATAGAACTCGCCGCCC
>CALERQ010000147.1 GCA_937907305.1 uncultured Clostridia bacterium
GGGCACGCGGACGGCAGTCAGGGGCGGCGGCGGAGCCGCCGGGCCTGCGGCCCCCGGCCGGCCCCCTGCTGGGACCGGAGCAGGAGCGAAAAGGAGAGTGGTAGAAATGGCGATTCTGAACATAGTATTGGTGGAGCCGCGGATCCCGCAGAATGTGGGGAACATAGCAAGGACCTGCGCGGCGACGGGGGCCCGGCTGCACCTGGTGGAGCCGATGGCTTTTACCATAGACGATACCAAGCTGAAGCGGGCGGGGCTGGACTACTGGCAGTACCTTGATGTGACGACCTACCCGAGTCTTGAAAATTTTATGGAGCGGCACAAAGACGAGCAGGAAAAGATGTATTATTTCACCACCAAGGCGCAGCATATCTACACCGAGGTGCCATATCCGGATGGGTGCTGGCTGCTTTTTGGGCGGGAGGATGCCGGGCTGCCGGAGGAGCTGCTGGTGCAGCATCCTGCCCAGTGCCTGCGGTTCCCGATGCGGCAGGGACTGCGCAGCCTGAATCTTTCCAATTCAGTGGCGATAGGGGTATACGAGGCGCTGCGTCAGTGGGATTTTCCGTTGCTGCAGAACGAGGGGCAGCTGCACCGCCTGAAATGGGAATAAAATAAGTTAATTTTTTAACAAATTTGCTGAAACTCTATTGCAAAGCGGCGGCGGATGGGGTAAAATAAAGGCGGAACCACAAAAAATACTATAAAGAAAGAGGGATACCGGATATGTCTTTTCTGAACAAAGTGACTGTGGAAGATCTGGATGTAAAGGGCCGCCGCGTACTGGTGCGGGTGGACTTTAATGTGCCGCTGAAGGACGGCAAGGTGACCAACGATAACCGCATCGTGGGCGCCATTCCCACCATCCGTTATCTGGCTGACCATGGCGCGAAGGTCATTCTTTGCTCCCACCTGGGGAAACCCAAGGGCCCCGACGCGGCCTTTACCATGGCTCCCGTGGCCGCCCGCCTGGGTGAGCTGATGGGCCGCCCCGTCCTCTTTGCCGATGACGATACCGTAGTGGGCGAGAATGCCCGCCGGATGGTATCCGAGATGAAGGACGGCGATATTCTGGTATTGCAGAATACTCGCTTCCGTCCCGAGGAGACCAAGAATCTGCCCGAATTCAGCAAGGAGCTGGCTTCGCTGGCGGATGTATATGTGGATGACGCCTTTGGCAGCGCCCACCGTGCCCACTGCTCCACCGTCGGTGTGACCGACTACATCAAGGAGACCGCCGTGGGCTACCTGATGGAGAAGGAGATCAATTACCTGGGCAACGCCGTGGAGCAGCCGGTGCGTCCTCTTGTGGCTATCCTGGGCGGCGCGAAGGTGGCCGATAAGCTGAAGGTCATCAACAACCTGCTGGACAAGGTGGATACCCTCATCATCGGCGGCGGCATGGCCTATACCTTCCTGGCGGCCAAGGGCTATGAGGTAGGCACCTCCCTGCTGGACGCCGAGAAGATCGACTACTGCAAGGAAATGATGGCGAAGGCCGAAAAGAACGGTGTGAAGCTGGTGCTGCCGGTGGATACCGTGACCACCGCCGAGTTCCCGAACCCCATTGACGCGCCCATTGAGACGCTGGTGGTGGACAGCGATAAGATCCCTGCTGATCGCATGGGGATGGATATTGGTCCCA
>CALERQ010000148.1 GCA_937907305.1 uncultured Clostridia bacterium
AGGCGAAAGAAAACTTTGGCATAATTTGTGCCGTCAACCCCTCCGTCACGGCTGCGCCGTGCCATCTCCCTTTACACAAGGGAGGCTTTTGGTTGGCACGGCACCGCTTCGCTACCCCTTACACAGGGGAGGCTATGGGGGAAATGGGGCGGGTGAAAATTACTGCTGGTCGTCGTCCTCCGGGGGCTGCTGGGGCTTTTCCGAGCGGACGAAGGCAACGATGAGGCAGAAGATCACGAGCAGATCGGCGAAGAAAACCGTTTCGGAATAGACGGCCTTGGCCCGGATGGCGCCGAGGACAGCGGCGATGAAGGCCACCACATACAGCGCCCGGCGCACCCATTTGGAGTCCTCCCCGCGCTTTTTGGCGAGGATGAGATTGACGGCGAACAGCAGGATGATGAGGACGCCGCAGCCGTACAGGATGTAGACGATGGTATCGAGCCAGTTCATGAGAGTTCCTCCCCTTTGGTAGAAATAAGTGGGCTTACTGGTTTTATTATACCGTTTTGTTGCATTTTTGCAAATAATTTGTGTTGCGCAATTGCAACAGTGATGCATTTATGCAACGCTCTGGTTTTAGCAGAATTCCAAAATTATTCCCAACAATTTGTGCGGATTTTCGCCGTAAAAAGAATAAAACCGGAGCAGCTGTTGCGTTTTTGCAACAAAAGAGCGGTGAAACGACATCAGGGACGGCGGGAAATTTTTTTAAGGGCGAAATAGGGCGGTTCTTTTCTTTGCCGAAATGAACAAGCGGCGGGAGAAAAGTTTGGCCAAAACGCAAAAAACGAAAGCGGCAGAACCCCAAGCTGAGGCTCTGCCGTTTTCGATCTTCTATGTTTTCTCTGAATTTGGCTGCGGCGGCTCCGCTGCCCGAAAGCGGCGCCGGCATGGGAACGGAGAGGTGACATCTGCCCAGTCGTTCTTCTCCGGCCCTTTTCAAGGGTATTGTAGCACAGGAAGAGGGCGAGGGAAAGTGTTCTTTGGGACAGCGGGCATAAATAGGTAAGATACTGTCATATTTGCTTCCAAAATTCGCACAGGTGTGATGTAATTTTGCAAAAGAGAGGGGCGACGGGTGCTGCACCATAAGCGTGATGCTATTCGCGAAGGAAATGGCGGATAAACAGGATAACGGATAAAATTTATCGATAAACATTAAAAATATATTGACAATCGTTAAACATGATGCTATTCTATGCATGTCAAACCGGTAGACAGAAACCACTTTTGGAGGGACATACATGAAGAGCATCCAAAAAATAGCGCTGGTTTTAACCAAGATACTGGAGCTGCTGCACTGGGTAGGCACCGCCAGCATGGCCGCACTGGCCATTTGCAGCGTGGCTGCCGGGCCGTGGCTTTCCGGGATGCTGGAGCGCATCCTGCCGCAGTACGGGCCGGAGCTGAACACCTACGGCTATGAAATGACGGTGACCAACGCCGCCGGGGCGGTAGAACTGCGGGCCGTGCTGCTGTTTGGGATCAGCGCGGTGTTCATTCTTTCGCTGATGGCGATGGTATTCCGGAATGTGCATCTCATCCTGAAAAAATCGCAGGAGAGCACGCCGTTCCAGCCGGATAACATCCGTATGCTGCGGGAGATCGGCATTTTTTGCATTGCCGTGCCGGTGATCGGGCTGGTGATGAGCGCCGTTTCCCGGCTGGTGCTGGGGGTGGACGCCGTGGAGACCAGCGTGAATCTCTATGGCTTTTCGATGGGGATCATCGTGCTGTGCCTGACGCAGAGCTTTGCCCACGGCGCGGCGCTGGAGCAGGATGTAGAAGGACTGGTGTAAAGGGGACTTTGCCGATGGGAAAAATTATTTTGCGGCTGGACCGCATGATGGTGGAACGAAAGATCTCGCTGAACGAGCTGGCCGAACGCGTTGGCATCTCCAATGTCAATCTTTCCAAGATCAAGAACAACAAGGTGACGGCCATCCGCTTTTCCACCCTGGCGGCCATCTGCGAGGCACTGGACTGCGATGCCGGCGATATCCTGGAATACCAAAAAGAAGAATAATGCCTGACCGCGCAAAAGAGCCGTCCCATAGGGACGGCTCTTGATTTTTGACTGATTACAGGAGGCCCTGCACCAGAATGACAATGATGAGGACGGGAAGAACATAGCGGAAATAGGGGCGCAGCCAGCGGGGAAGCTTGGGGCCTTTTCCGGTATTGGCTTCCGCGAGGTAATTTTCGAAGCCCCAGCCCCAGCGGCTGACGCAGAACAGCAGATAGATGGCCGAGCCGATGGGCAGCAGCAGGTTGCTGACGAGGAAGTCCTCGCTATCCTGCACGCCGCAGGCGCCGATGAGGTGCAGGTCGCCCCAGACATTGAAGCCAAGGATGCAGGGCATGCTGAGCAACAGCATGGCGACGCAGCCGATAAGGGAGGCCTTTTTGCGGCTGATGCCGAAGGTTTCCACGGCGAAGGCCAGGAGATTTTCGAACACGGCCAGCACCGTGGAGAAGCTGGCGAAGGTCATGAACAGGAAGAACAGGGTGCCCCACAGGCGGCCGCCCTCCATATTGACGAAAACGCTGGGAAGCGTCTTGAAGATGAGGGAGGGGCCGGCATCGGGCTGGACGCCGTAGGAGAAGCAGGCCGGGAAGATGATGACGCCGGCCATGAGGGCTACGAAGGTATCCAGGGCGCAGATGCGGGTGGCTTCCCCGGCGAGGGTATGCTCCCGGCTCATGTAGCTGCCGAAGATCTCCATGGCGGCGATGCCGAGGCTGAGGGTGAAGAAGGCCTGATTCATGGCGGCGGTGATGATATTCCCCAGGCCGTTGGTACGGATGCTCTCGGCGGAGGGAAGCAGGTAGAACTTCATGCCCTCGGCGGTGCCGGGCAGCAGCAGGCTGTGCACCGCCAGCACCATGATGAGGGCCAGCAGGGCGATCATCATGACCTTGGTGATGCGCTCGAGGCCCTTCTGCACGCCAAAGCTGCAAACCAAAAAGCCCAGGACGACCACGATGACCATAAAGACGGTCATTTCGCCGGGGGAGGAGAGCATCTGGCTGAAAACGCCGCCGATCTCCTCGGTGCCCATACCGGCGGCGAAATCGCCCCGGAGGAATTTATAGAAGTAATCCACCATCCAGCCGGTGACGGTGGTGTAGTACATCATGAGCAGGCAGCAGCCCAGCATGCAGAACCAGCCGTGGATGTGCCACTTCTGGCCTGGTTTTTCGAGGGCCTGATAGGCCTGCACGGCGCTTTTGCGGCTGGCGCGTCCCACAGCCAGCTCCATAGTCATGACCGGGATGCCCATGATGACCAGACAGATGAGATAAAACAGCACAAAGTACCCGCCGCCGTACTGGCCGGTGATATAGGGGAAGCGCCACACATTGCCGATGCCGATGGCGCAGCCGGCGCTGACCAGCAGGAACCCCAGGCGGGAACGGAAATTTTCTCTTTGCATACAATACTCCTCATT
>CALERQ010000149.1 GCA_937907305.1 uncultured Clostridia bacterium
GGAATACCGGCCAGGGGGTGCAGCTCCTCTCCCGCCGCTATCTTTTTATCCACCGCTTCCGCCGCCTTCATCGCTTCCTCCGGGGTGGCGGTAATAAAGGCACCAATGCCGTTTTCTACTTTGGCAATGCGGGCAAAGATATCCTCGGTCACTTCCACCGCGGAAACCTTCTTCTCTTTCATCAGCCGGCGCAGTTCACCGCCGGTCAGTTTATACAGATCCATGCTGTCCACTTCCTTTCCCTCTTGTTAACCTACCGTCTTGGGCACTACCACACAGCCGGCCGCCACCTGTGGGGCATTCTTCAGTACCTCATCCCGCGGCAGAGAAGGCTCCACCACATCCTCACGCAGCGCCATGGTGTCCTCTACCTTGGGGGAAAGATCCCCGGTTTCCATCTCTGGCAGACGCTCCACCATCTCAATGATGTTCTGCATATCCTTTTGGAATTTTTCCTCCCGCTCCGGCTCAATGGCCAGCCGGGAGAGCTTCGCGATTTTCTTGATATCGATCTCCATATTATTAAGAACCCCTTTCTATCAGTTCCAGTAATTCCTGTTCCGTCAGTACCGGCACACCCAGGCTCTGCGCCTTTGTCAGCTTACTTCCCGCGGCTTCTCCAGCCACGACATAGCTTGTCTTCTTGCTCACACTGCCGGAGGCCTTCCCGCCGTTTTTCTCTATGAGATCCTGGATCTCCTCACGGGAATAGTTCGGCAGCGTACCGGTCACTACTATGGTCATTCCCGCCAGCGCGGCAGATTGCTGCTCTGGCACCCACGGCTCCATACCAAGAGCCAGCAGGTCATGGCACAACCGCTGGTTATTCTCATCGGCAAAGTATTGTAAAACGCTCTCTGCCATGATCTCACCAAAGCCCTCTATGGAGAGCAGCTCCTCTTTTGTAGCCGCTTCCACCGCCTGCAGGGAACCAAACCGCTGCGCCAGCAGCTTCGCCGCTTTATCGCCAATATTGCGGATACCGAGGCCAAACAGCAGCGCGCCCAGCTCATTGTGCTTGGATTTTTCCAGCGCCGAAAGAATATTCTCCGCTTTCTTCTGCTGGAAGCCTTCCAGCCCCAGCAGCTCTTGCTTGGTCAGCCGGTACAGGTCGGCCGGCGTCTTGGCCAGTCCGGTCGCAAGCAGCTGCTCGCACACCGCTTCTCCCAGCCCCTCTATATCCATGGCATTTCGGCTGCAGAAGTGGATCAAACTTCGCAGTATCTGCGCCGGGCAACTGATGTTGGGACAGCGGATAGCTGCCACCTCCGGGTCGCGCACCAGCAGCGTTCCGCAGGATGGACAATGGGTGGGCAGTGTATAGGCAGGTGTCCCTTCCGGGTGGTTCTTTACCGCTATCACTTCCGGGATAATATCCCCGGCCTTCCGCACCACGATGGTATCTCCGATATTCACCCCCAGCTGGGTAATGAAATCCTGATTATGCAGGGTAGCTCGGCTCACAGTGGTACCCGCCAACTCTATTGGATCAAATTCCGCGGTCGGCGTCACCGCGCCGGTGCGTCCCACCTGCAGCACCACATCCCGCAGTACCGTCTCCTTTTCCTCCGGCGGGTACTTAAAGGCCACCGCCCATTTTGGGTATTTGGCTGTACTGCCCAGAAACTCTCTATCTGTAAAGCTATCTACCTTTATCACCGCACCGTCGATCTGATAACCCAATGTTCCGCGCAGTTCCCCGATTTTTTCCACCTGTTTGATGGCGTCCTCGATATTATCAAACACTTTATAATCGGGTGAAACGGGAAATCCTAGCGATTTCATCAGCTCCAGCGATTTACTGTGGCTCTCACAGCTTACGCCCTCCAGCTGCTGCACATTAAAGCAGAAGATATCCAGTCCTCTGGCCGCCGCTATTTTAGGGTCCTTCTGTCGCAGCGAGCCAGCCGCTGCGTTGCGGGGATTCTTCGCCGGGGTCTCCTCCCGCAGCTCCTGCTCCCGCACCAGCCGGTTAAAACTCGTCACCGGCATATACACTTCGCCGCGCACCTCCAGCAGCGGCAGCGCCTGTGGCAGCTTTAAGGGGATACTGCGAATGGTACGCAGGTTCTCGGTCACATCCTCCCCGGTAAAGCCATCGCCGCGGGTAGAGCCCACCGCCAGCTCCCCATCATGGTATTCCAACGAAACCGAAAGCCCGTCAATTTTCTGCTCCACCACATAGGTGGGATTCGGCACTTCTTCCCGTACCCGCGCATCAAAAGCCCGCAGCTCATCGGTAGAAAAGACATCCTGCAGGGAGCCCATCTGCACCTTGTGCGTGACCTCCCGGAAGGTGTTCTGCGCCTTGCCGCCCACCCGTTTGGTAGGCGAATTGGGCGAAGCATACTGTGGGTATCGTTCCTCCAGGTCCATCAGGCTGTGGATCAACCGGTCATACTCATAATCCTCCAGCTCCGGCGCATCCAAGTCGTAGTACAGATGCATATGATGTTCAACCTGCTTTCCCAACTCCCGCATTTTACGGCGAATGTCCTCGCTCATCTGCACACCTCCCCAATTTAACCTATATATTATAGCAACTTTGCCCCACAAATACAATAAATTCCCGGTATTTCTTTTGGGCGAATTTCACCCCGCCAATGCACCATAGTCCTGTATCATACCCACCAGGTCATCAGTGCCGCCGTATACTTCGGTGTAGGCGTCCGGCACCAATCCCACTATAATCGTCTCCGCCAGTATCACATTGCTTTGCGCCTGGCTGCTGATGCGATACCCCGGCAGCAGCGAAAGCATATCCACCGTCACCTGCAGCTGAATACGGTGCCTTGTCTGGTTAATGCCCGCCTCGTCGAATTGGTTGATGATCTTGGTCTTGACCAGCCCCACCGGTCGCAGCCGCAGCGTCACCAGCGGCCCCCGTCCCGCCAAAAATTGAATCCCCGTCAGGCTTCCCAGCGGCAGCTCCAGCTTCAGCTCCCGGTACTGCTGCAGTGTCTCCAATATCTTCTCCAGCAGCTCCCCCTGCAGCCGGTTAATGAGCACCGTATCGGTGGTCAGCGCGGTGGTCTCCCCACTTTGATTCTGCTGCAGGCTAACAAAAGATTGATACCGCAGCCCGTCCTCCTCCAGCACCTCCAGCACCGCCCGCTGGATCATCCGGTTCACCGCGATCTGCGTCTGGCTGGCCGCCGCTTCCCGCACCATCGGCCTTATGCCCATATCCAGCGCGATGATCCCCCCCACCAGGCTAAGAAGCACCAGCACCCTGCCCCACCTGATATTCCGCATTTTTCGCCTGCTTGCGCGATGCTTTATCCTCACGGCGGCACTCCCCCTTCTTAGGCAGTATATTCCCCACACCGTGGGATGTTCCCCCCTCCCTCCATTTTGCATAGGATGCCAACAGGAGGTGATCCTATGCAGGAAATGATTTTTCAGGCGTCGCAGGGCTATCCCATGCCGGAATGCCTGTGCTACAACACCGCCGATCTGCGCATGTTGACCGAATTCTACTCCGGCCGCGCCAGCGAGCTGACCACCACCATGCAGTACAGCTATCAGAATACTATTCTGTGGCACTGCAAGCTGGAGATCGCCGAAGCCATCGGCAAGATCAATATGGTGGAGATGCGCCACATCTCGCTGTTGGGCCGGTGCATTACCCTGATGGGCGGCGACCCCCAGTTTATCCGTCCAGCCAAAAAGCAATACTGGCATGCGGGGCTCATCAATTACGCCACCGATCCATGCTGTATGCTGTTGAGCGATATGCGTGCCGAACTGGATACCGCCGATGCCTACCGCTCCGCTGCCCGCCGCTGCTGCAATGCCGCCCTGCGCCCCCTGCTGGAGCGCCTGGCTGATGATGAGACCCTGCACGCCGAGTGCCTGCAAAAGCTCATCCATATGGCCGGCTGCTGCCGGTAAACAGCAAAAGGCCGGAGCCCCATAAGAGGCTCCGGTCTTTGCTATATGTTCACAAGAGGAGAATGTCTAACTAAATCAGTCAGCAAGCATCTCGTACAGCTTCGCTTCAATGTACGGACCCCACCACTCAAGGTAGCCCTTCTTGGTCGGATGGATCGCGTCGCTCATGTAGGATCTCCACAGAGCATCGCCGGTCTTAACATTTTCATACATCGCATCATTGTGCCACAGATCCAAAACGGTGAAGTCATCGCCCCACTTTTCGTCCAGCTCATGGCAGCGCTCAATCATTGTCTTGTAAATCTCTGCATTCTGTCCGCCAGAATAAGTCATTTCATCCTCAAAATAAGTGCCGGTGATAACCAGAACACGAGCACCCCAGGTTTCCTTAGCATAAGCAATAATCGCTTCCAGCGCACCGGTGGTGGTTACTTCATCAAAGGTCGCAGGGTCAAAGCTGTCGCTTACCACGCCGGTCTCGCACTGACCCTTGGAGTCATTGGTGGAGAGCTGAACCACTACCAGATCCAGATCGGGATCAGTCTCGGCAGTATGATTACGCAGACGGTTGATGTAAGAGGTATCAGCAGAAATGGAACCAGCTACGCTGCCGCCGATGGAACCATCGATTGAAGCAAGGAAAGTACCGCCCTTTACTTCGATGGTGGAAATGGTGCCATCCAGCGCATCAATCCAGAGCGCCGGAGATGTATTGCGGGCGCCAAAGCCTTGGAATACCGA
>CALERQ010000150.1 GCA_937907305.1 uncultured Clostridia bacterium
TCTTGGGGCACAGCCCCAAGTGTGTTTTGCCTACTTTTGCACAAACAAAAGTAGGGCCCCGGCGGCGAGCCGTACTGGCTTTACACCCTGCAAAATCTTCGCGACGCCGATAGGCGACTACAAACTTGATCTAAATTTCTTTTACTACTCTTCTTCATAGAAAAGTAACCCCACGCCGGGTAGGCGTGCAAATGAATACCTTTTATAAAACTCCGCAACGCCGAAGGCGACCACCATCCTGGCCTAAAAATTCTTTTGCCTGCTTTTATTCCTTTTCGCACTAAGTATGCATGAATTGCGAAAAAACCGTCCGACTGTTTTCCCTTGCCTTCGGGGCGGGGCGCCAAAGTTCGCCGTGCTTCGCGCGGGACATTTGTCAGACCATGGAAAAAGTGGCAAAAACGCGGCCATTTGCGGCGAACGCTTTTGCTGGACAGGCCCGGTTTGGCCGCTATAATGGGGAATAGAGGAGGCGAGAATTATGGCCCTTTTGAACCGGGAAAAACAGGCGGCAGTACAGCAGCTGCCCATCGGGGAGATCACCCCCAGCCCCCACCAGACCCGTCGGGACTTCCACGAGGAGGAGCTGGCGGCCCTGGCCCAGAGCATCGACCGCAGCGGATTGCTGAACCCCGTCTCCGTGCGGGCGCTGCCGCAGGGGGGCTACTGTCTTATTGCCGGGGAGCGCCGGTGGCGCGCCTGCCAGATGCTCGGCTGGAGCCGCATCCCGGCGCTGGTGTGGCAGAAGGATGACACCGGTGCCGCCGCCCTGACCCTGGCGGAAAACCTGCACCGCAGCGACCTGCATTACATAGAGGAAGCCGAGGGCATCCTGCGGCTGATCGTCCAGTGCGGCATGAGCCAAAATGAGGCCGCCGCCCTGCTGGCGATGAGTCCCTCCACCCTGTGCAATAAGCTGCGGCTGCTGCGGCTTTCCCCGGCGGTGCAGCAGGCCCTCACCGAAAATAACATCCCCGAACGGCTGGCCAGGGCGCTGCTCCAGCTGCCGGATGAGGACCTGCAGCAGCGGGCCATCCGGCATATTGCCGCCGGGGAGCTGAATGTCCGCCAGGGGGAGGAGTACCTGCGGCAGCTCCTGCATCGGCAGCAGCACCCGCCCTACCGGGGACTTCTGCGGGATTACCGCATTCTGTTTACCACCGTGGACCGCGCGGTGGAGGAGATCCGGCGCTTTGGCGTGGCGGTGACCACCCGCCGCCGGGAGGAGGATGACTGCATCAGCTACACCATCCGCATCCCCAAATCCGCCAAAAAGGAGCGGGAGCCGAAGGACCAGCTTTCGCTTTACGCGTAAACTTACTTGTTCCTCTCACCGAGAGTAACATAGAACCCTTCCCAACTGACCAGAAAAGACGCTTCCGGTACCATGCCGGGAGCGCCTTTTCTCTTTTTGCGCGCCACACAAGCGGGAGTGGGGGAGGTTTTTCTGAGAGAAAAGCAGCAAAAGAATTTTTAGGTCAAGTTTTGGGTGAGGCACCGCCCTAAAGGCTCCCCTGTGCAAGGGGAGCCTTTTGGTTGGTGCGACGCCGCCAGGCGACTACAAACTGGCCCCC
>CALERQ010000151.1 GCA_937907305.1 uncultured Clostridia bacterium
ATATCATGGCTGATATCGCAAAATTTGTTGAAGAAATCAAAGGCCTGACCGTTATGGAGCTGGCCGACCTCGTTAAGGCGATCGAAGAGGAGTTCGGCGTTTCCGCTGCCGCTCCCGTTATGGTTGCTGGCCCCGCTGCCGGCGCTGCCGCTGCCGAGGAGAAATCCGAGTTTGATGTTGTTCTGGCTGATGCTGGCGCTTCCAAGATGGGCGTCATCAAGCTGGTCAAAGAGATCACTGGCCTGGGCCTGAAGGAAGCCAAGGAACTGGTAGACAACGCTCCCAAGACCGTTAAGGAAGGTCTCTCCAAGGCTGAGGCTGATGAGCTGAAGGCTAAGCTGGAAGAGGCTGGCGCTAAGGTTGAGCTGAAGTAATTTTCGCTTAAACCAAAATTCCCCGCAAAACTAAAAAAGCCAAACCAAAATACCAAAAAGCCGCCCCTGGGCAACCGGGGGCGGCACAAGACAACCGCCACAGCAGTTTGGTGTAAACCGCTGTGGCGGTTTCTGTGTCCTTTGGGGGCGATGGGATAGCGCAAAGCCCCCGCATTATTGCAAAGGAGAGAATAGGTATGCAGATCAGTCAGTTTTTCCTGAACGGCGATATCAAGGGCGCCATTGCCTATATGCGCGATCACGAGGAATTCAAAGAGATTCTTCCCGCGTATGTCGCGATTTTTGAAAACGGCGAATACCGCACCTATGATATCCCAGAGAGGCTCAATGATATCCTGCGGTTGTATCAGGTTTACTACCGTGATACCTTTTACTGCGGCCTGCCGGAGGCGGCGGCCGCGGATAAGCTGCTGACCGGGCTGAAGGCGCTGCTGGATGTGCCGGACGCCGATGAAGCGCAGCTGGCCGAGCGGCTTCAGGCGCTGTTTGAGGCGGAGGGCTACCACGCGCTCTTTGGGAAAACGCAGGGGTATTACGGCCCCTATATCTGGCGGGATACGGTCCCAACCCTTTACCGTGTGGAGCTGCCGGACAAAACGGCGGAATATACCGTCAACATCCTGAAGGGCTTTGTATTCCGGAGCTGGATGGACTACCTGACCTTTGGCCGGTACGGTACGGGCGGCTGGGCTTCGCCCGATGGCACCATCAACTGCATAGAGCAGGCATATGATTTTGAAAGCGAGCGGTTTCTTGTTTCTCTGCTGAAGCATGAAGCACAGCATACCATAGATATGAAGCAATTTCCGGGGATCACCCCGGCGGAGCTGGAATACCGGGCAAAGCTGGTGGAGCTCCATTACTCCAACGATTTGGGTCTGCTGCAAAAGTTCCTATCGGAAGCGGATGAAAGCAAAACAGACGACAGCCACGCGGCGGCTTCCGCAAGGATCCAGCGAGAATTCGCGGATACGGACCAGGGGGAGCTTTCCGGCATCCAGGCACGGGCGCTGGAGCTGTTCCATGCGCATACAAAAGAAATGGAAGAAAAATACGGGAAGCAAAAATAGTTTACAACATACCTTCACTTGACAAGAGCACATACGGTTTTTGCGGGCATTTATGCCCGCAAAAACTCCAAAGGACTTTTCAGCGAGGGAAAATCAGATGATGGCAAGGAAGAGAACCGCAGGAATACTCGCGTATTTCAAGGTTCGATGACGCAGTCAGCGCTGATTTTCACCGTCGAAAAGCGTGTGTGTCCTTATCAAGTGAAGGTAATAAAAACAGCGTGACCGCGAAAGTCACGCTGCTTTTTTACAGCTCACAGCAGAGATACACCGAGCCGGGCATGGGGTTATCGTTGTACCGCGCGATCTCGTAGAAGCCCTCCCGCTTGTAGAGGGTGATGGCCTCCGGCAGGAAAGGGAAG
Source organism: uncultured Clostridia bacterium (assembly GCA_937907305.1). GTDB lineage: Bacteria > Bacillota > Clostridia > Oscillospirales > Ruminococcaceae > Angelakisella. The sequence goes on from CALERQ010000151.1 coordinate 1,828, forward strand.
GTATCCAGCACCATCTGGCGGTAGCCGGCCACCCGGGCCTCCTGCATCAGCTGGTGCACCAGCGCCCGGGCGATGCCCTGGCCGCGGTATTCCGGGCGGACATACAGCCGCTTCATTTCACAGCGGGTGTCATCCAGCGCCTTGAGCGCGATGCAGCCCACCGGTGTGCTGCCCACGCATACCAGGTACAGCCGGCCGTGGGGCGGGGCATACTTGCGGGCGGGGTGGGCCAGCTCTTCCTCGTAGTGCTGCTGGGCCAGGTATCCCGCAAAGGTGGGGTCCCCCGCCAGCACCATATTGGTGTATTCGGTAAAGAGTTCACGGATCTCCTCCTCCCGGGCATAGCCGGGCAGGATGCTCCATTCCATATTCATCATGTAATATTGCCTTCTTTCTATGATGCGGGTTCAATTCAGCTCCACCGGGACGGTGCTGCCATCGGTGAGAGTAACGCTGACACGGTTGGGCAGGCAGATGGCCTGCTCCCCCTCCCGGGCCAGCCAGCCATTGTGGATGCAGACCTTATCGGGGCAATCGCTGCTGATAAAGGCGATGCGGTGGTTTTTTACCTCCAGCTGCACCTCTTTGCCGTATTCCGCCAGCGAGATCACCTCATCCGCTGCCTGCGGCAGATAGATGCTGCGCACCATACTGCCGTCGATCCATATTTCCGCGGTGCAATCGGTGGTGCCGCCGTGGGGCAGCAGCAGCCACAGGGCACAGCCCACCACGGCCAGGGCCGCCACCGCCCACAGGATGATCCTGGTTCTTTTTTCGCTTTGCTGCATAGTTTGCTCCTTTTATCGTATCCGGCGGATGACGGCCGACTGGCCATCCAGCCGGCGCTCCCCCGCCTGTCCGATGGTGAACACCGTTTCGCCCCGGGCGGCATCGGGCAGGGGCAGCGGCCCCTCACCGGGATTGACGCAGATGATAAATTCACCGGTTTCATCCCGGCGGCGCCAGGCGGCCATGCCGGCCGCGCACACCAGCGGCTCCAGTTCACCGGTGGAAAGAGTGCTGTTCCCATTCCGGAGGGCAGCCATCTGCCGGATGCATTCCCGCAGGCCGGTGTCCTCCCGTCCCCAGGGGTAGGTGCCCCGGTTAAAGGGATCGGCGTAGCCCACCAGCCCGGCTTCATCGCCGTAGTAAATACAGGGCATACCGGGCAGGGTCATGGTCATAAGGGTGCCCAGCATGAAAAGCTGCCGCCCCCGGTAATACTGCGCCACCGTAAGGGTATTGTGGGCACGCTGCCAATCGCGGTCCCGGTGCTGCATGGGGGTGCCGCCCAGCGCGGTAATGGCACGGGGGACATCGTGGCTGGAGAGGAGGTTCATCATCACATCCCAGCAGGGGCGGGGGTAGTGCTCCAGCAGCTCCCACAGCCGCAGCCGGAAGGCGGTGCCATCCCCCCGCAGCAGAAAATCCAGAATGGCCTGCCGCAGCGGGTAGTTCATCACGCTGTCCAGCTCGTGGCCCATCAGGTACTGGCGGTGCTCGCCGTAGGCTTCCTTGCAGCTGGCGTCCTCCCACACCTCCCCGATGATAAGGGCGTCGGGTTTTTCGGCGCGGGCAGCTTCGCGGATCATGCGCACCAGCTCATCGGGGTATTCATCCACCACATCCAGCCGCCAGCCATCGGCGCCCAGCCGCAGCCAGTGCCGCACGATGCCGTTTTCTCCGCAGAGGAATTCCCGCCAGCTCTCGTCCCGGCTGTTGAGCTTGGGGAGGCTCTGGAAGCCCCACCAGCTCTCGTACACATTGGCGGCGGCATCCTTCCAGCAGTACCAGCTGCGGTAGGGGCTGCGCGGATCGCGGTACGCGCCGCCGGGGCCATAGCGGCCCTCTTTATTGAAGTACAGGCTATCGCTGCCGGTGTGGTTGAACACGCCATCCAGGATAATTTTGATGCCGCACTCATGGGCCTTTTGGCATAGGTTGATGAAATCCCGCTCGGTGCCCAGCAGCGGATCAATGCGCAGGTAGTCGGCGGTATTGTAGCGGTGGTTGCTGTGCGCCTCAAAAATGGGATTGAGGTACAGCACCCCGACACCCAAGGCGGCCAGCTCCGGCAGCTTTTCGGTGATACCGGCCAAATCACCGCCAAAATAATCGTTGCAGCGGAATTCCCCATCGGCATCGGGGGTGCTTTGGGGCTCCTCCTGCCAATCGCGGTGCATCCGCCGGTCGGCGGGAACACCGGTTTTCTCCCTGCCGCTGTTATAGTAGCGGTCCGGGAAGATCTGGTACATCACCTGCCCGGCGAATTTTTGCGGAATATCGTAAGTTTTATCGTAGACGGTGAGCTGCCACAGCTGCCCCTCGCCGTAATCGGCGCTGCCATCGGGCGCGCGGTGCAGCAGGGTGCCATCGCTAAGGCGGAAGCCATAGTAATAAAGACCCGGCTCCTGCGGGGTGTACCGCAGGGTAAAGGCATCGCCCTGCCGGTGCAGGGGAGTGTGCAGCAGCGGGTGCGGCTGCCCGGCCCGGTACAGCAGCAGGGAGGGCGTGCGGGGATCACCCTGGGGCAGGGTAAAGCGCAGGGTCATTTCCTCCCCCGCCGCCACCGCGCCAAAGGGCGTTTTGTATTCCGCCAGCAGGCTGTTAAACATGGCTGTTCGGTCCTTTCCTGGTCAATAAAAATCGCCTTGCGGCGGAGGGGCTTTTCTGTGAAGAAAAGTGGGCAAAAGAATTTTTATGGCAAAATTGTAGTCGCCTTCGGCGGGGCGGAGCCTTTTAGATGGCTTAATTTGTACGCCTATCCGGCGGGGACTTCCTTTTGCTCGTGCGCGTCGTCGCG
>CALERQ010000152.1 GCA_937907305.1 uncultured Clostridia bacterium
AGATCGACCTGCTGAAGGACAAGGAGCAGCTCATCCCGATGATGGCGGTGCTGAATGAGGTGTATGACTTCCAGCAGATTGTGCCCTTAAGCGCCAAGACCGGCGACGGGGTGGCACTCCTGCGGGAGCTGCTGCACGGGGCCGCCATGGAGGGGCCGCACTACTTTGATGACGATATGCTGACCGACCAGCCGGAGCGGGTCATTGCCGCCGAGATGCTGCGGGAAAAGGCGCTGTGCTTCCTCTCCGAGGAAATTCCCCACGGCATTGCCGTGACGATAGAGACCATGAAGGAGCGGGAAGGCGCCAACGGGCCGGTCATTGATATTGACGCGGTGATCTACTGCGAGCGCAAGAGCCACAAGGGTATTATCATCGGCAAAGGCGGCGCGATGCTGAAAAAGATCGCCACCGCCGCGCGCGAGGAGCTGGAGGCTTTCCTGGACTGCAAGGTGAACCTGCAGTGCTGGGTAAAGGTGAAGGAGGACTGGCGCAACGAGGAGCGGATGCTGCGCAATTTTGGCTTTACCGAGGAGCGGTAAGGGCAAATCGCAAAAACCGAAAGCGGGCGGCCGAAGGCCGCCGCAGAGGGAACAGCCCGCAAGGGGCGCTGAACCGGTTACCTGCAAGGGCCGGCGAAGAAGCCCCCGGGGCCCCCGGCGGGACGCAAGGCCCGCTGGGGAGAGGAGGAGCGGCGGAGCGTTGGAGGGTTGCCTGTTCCGCAGGAACGGTGACCCGACAGGGAGCGCAGCCCGCGACGACGAGCGGCCGAAGGCCGCTCCGGCGAAGCCGGAGCCAGCGGCTCCGCCGCTGAAACCGTCCGCAGGACGGTTTGGCCTTCGGCCGAATCTGCGAGCTTGCAGAAAATTTTTGTGAGGCAGGGGCAAAAATTCCCTAACATAACCCATGGCACCGGGCGCACAATGAGAGTAGAAAATCTGCTGCGAGGGGGCGCCCGATGTGAACCGACCTGCCGAGGACCGAAACAATGACCTGACCGGCTGCTGGGAGCGTTTTTGGCACAGCGGCCGGGTGGAGGATTACCTAGCGTACCGGGCGGCGCAGGCCGCCGCCCCAAAGGAGCCGACCGATGCAGACAGTGACCGACGCCCTGGTACTGCG
>CALERQ010000153.1 GCA_937907305.1 uncultured Clostridia bacterium
AGGCGGAACGCTTTCTCCAGCTCTTCGGCGCCGCGGGAAAGATCGGTGCAGGCCTGCTGCATCTCATCAGCAAAGTCCTGAAGATTTTCCAATACGGCATCCGCATCACCACTCATGGCCTGCAGCTGATCCAAGAGGGTCTGCATTTCATCGGCGACAGCGGCCATGTGGTCACTGGCATCGGCCAGGTCATCCAAGATGGGGGCGGCCTTGGCGATGTAGCGCTCCGCGAGGAGCAGGAGGTTGTTGGCGGTTTCGATATTGCTATCGGCAAAATCACTTAACTGGCCGGTGAGGGAATGGGCATTCTGCCGGGCGCTATCGGCATAGTTTGAAATGCGGCCGATGCGGCCCGAAACGGTATCGGAGGCGGACTGGGCGTCATCCAGGGTGCGGTCGATGAGGGTTTGCAGCTTATTGAGCTCGGTTTGCAGCTCATCAATGCCGCCGGAGGAATAGCGTAGGGTGATATCGGGGGCCATCTGCCCCACGATGCCGCCGACATCCTTGCGCCCCTGGACAGTGCCGTGATTGACGCAGCTGGCCATGTAGCCATTCTGCCGGCCGGCGATACCGCCGACATTATAACCCACATGGGGATAACCGACTGTGCCGGTATTGGTACAGCTCTGCAGGATGCCGGTGGAGTAGCCGGTGATGCCGCCGGTATCGCTGGTGACGGCGGTCTCGGTGACTTCTTCCCGCTTGAGCAGGCTGTAAAGGGTGCTTTCCATGCCGGGGAGGGAGATATTATCCTCGGTAACGGCGGTATTGACCGCAGCGGAGGAGGCGCAGCGCAGCAGGGTACCCATGTTCTGCCCGGCGATGCCGCCGGTGAAGCTGCTGCCCCGCACCGCCCCGGAAACGGAGCAATCCACAATGGTGCCACCGGAGCCGTTTTTGCCCACGATGCCGCCGACGGAATCCCCGGCGATGACCGCCCCGGTAAAGGTGCAGTTTTCGATGCGGCCGTAGTTTTCTCCTGCCAGGCCGCCGACCGCGGACTGGGTGCCGGTGGGGGTCACTTCCCCTTCCAGGTGGAGATTTTTGACGATGGCACCGGACTGGATGAGGCTGAACAGCCCATACCGGGAGGTGCTGCCGTGCAGCCGCAGGCCGCGGATGGTGTGGTCTCCGCCATCAAACACCCCGAGAAAAACAGGAATGGAGACCTCGGTGCCGGAAAGGTCGAGATCAGAGACGAGGTGAACAGTAAGGCCCTTGGAGTAAGCATCGGAGGAGCAGCGGGCCGCCAGCTCGATGAGATCTTCCGGGGTGGAGATGGTAACGGTTTTGGCCTCCGCCGCCAGGGCCGGCAGCCCCAACGGCAGCAGCAGGAGAACAGCCAGCAGCAGAGAAGCCAGGCGGGTAAAATTATTCTTTTTCATGGCCGGGTCCCTCCTTTGCTGTGGGTGATGGAGACGGCAAAGCGGGCGGAGGAGAATCGGAGCCTTCCTCCGTGACGCTGCCGGAAATGACGGTGAGATTGACATCGCCATCGATATTGGCGCGGATGATGCCGCTGACGGTGCCATTGACACGGCCGCTGACCGCGCCATCCACAAAGACACGGCCGGAGGCTTCCCGCTGGCGGACCGCCACCCGGGGGACCGAGAAAGAGGTCTTATCCACCACGGCGCCGCCGATGAGAAGGATCTGCGGCAGGACAAACATGACCAGGAACATGGAAAGGATGGTGCCGCGGCCCAGGCTCTGGCCAATGCCGGCAATGGTGGGCTCGGAGGTCATCTGACCGATGAGGGTGCCTGCCACCGTGAGAATGGCACCGGAGGTGAGAACGGTGGGGAAAGCGAAATTCAGCGTCTCAATGATGGCGGTGCGGTGGTCCATCTTCTCCTTGATCTCCTGATAACGGCTGGCAATAACAATGGCGTAATCAATATTGGCGCCCATTTGAATGGAGCTGACCACGAGGTAGCTCATGAAGAAAAGCGGGGTATGGGTAATGGCGGAAATGGAGAAGTTGATCCAGATACTGCCCTGAATGACCAGGATGAGCAGAATGGGCATGCCCGCCGACTGGAAGGTGAACAGCAGCACTACCAACACGATGAGGATGGAGATGACGCTGACGACGGTATTATCCCGGGCAAAGGACTTTTGGAAATCGTATTCATTGGTGGAATCGCCCGCGACATGGACATCGCCATCGGGATAGTAGGACTGGGCGATCTCGTGGATGGTATCGGTGAAGGCATAGGTTTCCTCCCCGCTGACCGGCAGCGTGAGATAGAGCAGCATGCGGTCATACTCGGGGCCGCAGAGTTGGGCCTTGGCCATCTGCATCTGCTCGCGGGCCTCCATAAGGGTGTTCTTCTGTTCCCCATCCAGCGTGACGACCCCGGCATCCACCTGATCACAGACAAAGAGGAACATATCGATGAGGGGGACACGGTAGGAGGAGATATTGCCCATCAGCTTGCCGTAATCGCCCTGATTGGTGGCGTAGGCGGCGTAGATGACCTGAGCCAGCTCGTAATCAAGACCGGCCAGCTCCGCGAACTGCCGGGGGGTGAGCTTATCGGCCAGCATATAACCATCCATGGCCTCCACATTGGCAAGGCCCATGGTATAATCGATCTCCTCGTAGCTTTCCAGTTCCCGCAGCAGGGCGGCTTCCTTTTCATAATCGCCGGCAGGCACCACCAACGCCACCATATTGGAGGAGGTGAAGGTATCGGTGATCATATTTTCGGCGATCTGACTTTCATTGAGCTTGGGAGTGGAAAGGGTGCTGTACCCATAGGCATAGGGACACTGGCTGGAAAAATGATAGCCCAGCAGGATGACTACCGCAAAGACGATGGGCACTACATGACGGGTGGCGTAATCGATCTTTCCGACGAAGGGGATCTTGGGGACAAAATTCTTGTGGCGGGTTTTTTCGATGAGGGGGCCAAAGAGGACGAGCAGACCCGGCATGACGATGAACACCGAGAGCAGGGCGTACAGAATGGCCTTGATGAGGCAGATACCCATATCGGGGCCGATCTTGAACTGCATGAACAGCATGGCCGCCAGACCGCCGATGGTGGTGAGGGAGCTGGCGCCGATCTCCGGGATGGCCTTGCTGAGAGCGGCAATGGCGGCTTCCCGCACCGGGAGGCTTTGGCGTTCTTCCTTAAAGCGATTGCTGAGAATGACGGCGTAATCCAACGAAAGGGCCAGTTGTAGAATGCTGGTGACCGAATTGGACACAAAGGAGATGGTGCCCAGCAGGAAGTTGCTGCCCTGATTGAGGATCATGGCAGTGACAAAAGTGATAAGCAGCACCGGTACCTCACCGTAGGTTTGGCTGGTGAGGGTGAGTACCACTACCACAATAACCGCCACATACACCATGATGACGCTGACTTCTTTATCGATGGTCTCCTGCAGGGTGTTGCCCAGGTCGGTAGAAATGTAGAGGTCGTAACCCGCAAGGGAGGCTTTGACGGCCTCCAGCGATTCCAGGCAGGCATCATCCTTTTCATCAGCGGAGAAGGTGACCGAAAAGAGCGCTGAGGCGCTGGCGTAATGATCGGTGGTGTCATCAAAGGTGACGCTCTGTACGCCCTTGATCCCGGCGAGCTGATCGGCCAGGTCTTCCGCTTCCTCATAGGTGATATTGGCCACCATGACCTCCGCCGTGCCGTAGGTGGTAAACTGCTCCTCCATCAAATTGAGGGCGATCTTTGTCCCTGCGGTATCCGGCAGGAAGGAGGTAAGGTCATTTTCGACCTTGACCCAACTGCGGGAGAAGGCCGAGAATATGAGCATGATGATGGTGATGAGGAAAAACAGGTTGCGGCGATCCACAATGAGGGTGGCCAGCCGCACCATAAAGGAGGGCTTGTTATTCTGCTGTTCCATGGGCGGTTTCCTCCTTTGGGATAAATTCCCCGCAGAGGGGGATATGGACACAACCCACATGGATGGTGCCGGTGAGCGTGTCCCCCTTTATTTGCAGCGTGGTTTCGCACTCCAAAGTGCTGACCTGTGTGCGCAGCGGATGGGTAAGACAGAGTGTTTCCCCCTGCCGGGTGCCGGTAAACGGATTGCTGCTGCCCAGCAGGCTGATGGTGCCTGTGAAACTTTCCCCCTGCCGGTACAATGACAGGGTGCCCTGTCGTTCGCCCAGAGGACTTTGCAGGGTGATGCGGTATTCGGTCATATTGGTTCCTCTCCCCTATTACGGAATCATTTACAATGGAAAGAATAGTGCAGCAAGCGATGGACTGCAAAGGACAAAGCGGCGGATCTGTCAAAAATACGACACCGGCGGGTGGTTTGACCTATAACGGATTTTATTGTATAATCGGGCCAACAACCGTAAAGGAGGGACCAACATGGAAAAACGCACCTATGCGGCATCTGACCAAACCCGGCAGGCCCTGGCTGCCGCCCTGAAGGAGCTGATGGCCCAAAAGCCGGTGGATAAGATCACGATACAGGATCTGACCGAGCGCTGCGGCATCCGGCGGCAAAATTTCTACTGCCACTTTGCCGATATTTATGACCTGATGCGCTGGATGTTCCAGGAGGAAGCGGTCTCTCTGCTGGAGCAGCACGAAGGCACCCTGTTGTGGCAGGAGGGGCTTTTGCAGCTGTTCCGCTACCTGGAGGAAAACCGGGCGGTGTGCACCTGCGCGCTGCGCTCGGTGGGGCGGGAGCACCTGCGGCGGTTCTTCCAATCCGATATCTATGCCATCATCCACCGGACGGTGGAGCAGATCGGGGCGGAAATCGGGGCGGAGCGTGTGCCGCGATCGGATATCGACCTGGTGACGCACTTCTATGTAGTGGCGCTGAGCGGCATGGTGGAAAGCTGGCTGCTGGGCGAGCTGGCCCACACACCGGAGGAGCTGATCACCTTTGCGGACCAGCTGCTACAAGACCACATAAGCGGAGCGAGAATGCGGCTGGAAAGGGAGCGGAAGCACAATGACTGAGCTGGAAAAACTGCACGCCGGCCTGGAATATGACATGTGGGCACCGGAAATAGATGCCCTGAAGCTGCGGGCAATGACGCTGTGCCGCCGGCTGAACGCGCTGCCCAAGGAAGCGAAAGCGGAGCGGATGGCCGTGATGCGGGAGCTCTTTGGCAGCGTGGGAGAAGACGCCGCTGTGATGCCGTATTTCAGCTGCGATGACGGAAAAAGCATCTTTATTGGGAAGAACTTTTTGGCCAACTATCATGTATCCATACTGGACCGCGCGCCGGTGCATATCGGGGACTATGTTATGATAGGCCCGCATACCCTGATCACCACTGTCAATCATCCCATCTCCCCCATGGGGCGGCGGAAGCACCTGAGCGTAGCCAAGCCGGTGACCATCGGCAACGATGTGTGGATCGGAGGGAATGTGACCATTCTGCCCGGCGTGACCATAGGGAACAATGTGATAGTGGCCGCGGGCGCGGTGGTAACAAAAGATGTACCGGATAACAGCCTAGTGGGCGGGGTACCGGCCAAGCTGATCCGAACGATAGAAAATGACATTCCCGAAGAAACGGAAGAATAAGAGAAACGGCATAGCCATGGCTCCTTTTGGGGCGGGCTGTGCCGTTTTTATGTGTGTTTAGTAATAGATGCGGCGGCTGCCGGAAACGGTCTCCCGGGTACAGTAGTCGATCCAGGCGACGGCGCCGGGGATATCCTTATCCCGGATATGGCCGCACAGCCGGCAGCTGGTCTGATACAGAGTATCGATACCGTGCAAAGCGCAGAAGCGTTCCCACAGGACCAGCACCGAGGAATAGAACGACCGGAAGATGAGCGGCAGCAGGGTGTTGCCGCTGAGCATAGCAAGCTCGTGCTGGAAGGCAAATGCGGCCTCCGCCGCCTGACGGTTATCCCCAGCCTGATGGATAGCTTCCGCTTTTTCCAGCAGCAGCGTGATATCCGATTCGGTAACATGAGGGATGATATCGGCAACGGCCAGCTTATCCAGGGCATCCCGCACCTCCAGGATGGAGCGGATCTCTTCATTGCGCAGTCGGCCGCGGTTATAGGTCATAATGGATTTGAGCGTTTCCATCGTACCGGCCCGGCGGTAATCGGTGACAAAGGTGCCCACCCGGGGACGGACATCCAAAAAGCCGCGGCTTTCCAGCTCCACAATACCGCTATTGACCACCGCGCGGCTGACCCCCATCGACTGGGCCAACTGGCGCTCCGGAGGAAGCTGCTGCCCCACTGGCAGTTCACCGGAAAGGATCTTGGCTTCAATATTGCTGATAAAAAGCTCCTTGAGGGATGGGGATACGAGTTTTTCAAATTCCATAGCGGGTTCTCCTTTTATAAACAGCGCTGTGGTATGGCCACATACCACAAAGATGTTTTTCTCTATTTTAGGATAATTTGTTGAATTTTTCAACTATTTTACACGAAATCTCCTTGTTAAATGATTGACATTTATGAACTATCGTGATATATTCGGGGCGGGTAATGAAATCTGTTCCATCTGGTATGTCCAGACGGGTCAGACTTTGCGGCCCGTGAGGTTACTATGAGGGTTCCCTAAAAAACAACAGGAGGAATGTAACATGTTATTCCAACTCTATGGCGAGACCGCCGGCTATCAGCTGCTGGGGTTCGTGCTGGTATTCACCGGCCTGGTGCTGGCCAATGAATTTGCCCGCCGCACCAAGACCGGCGGTATCATCTGCTTCCTGGCGCTGCCTGCTGTGCTGACCGTGTATTTCATCGCCATCTACATTGGTGCGGCCAATGGCGCCGAGTGGGCGCTGAACAACCAGACCTACACCAATATGAACAGCTGGTTCCACTATGCCAAGCTGTATGCCGCCACCGCGGGCTGCATCGGCTTTATGATGCTCAAGTACAAGTGGAGCATTGGCAAGACCGACTGGTTCAAGGTATTCCCCTTTGCCATTGTTGCCATCAACATTCTTATCGCCGTAGCCAGCGACTTTGAATCCGGCATCCGCGGCGCCAAGGCCATGATGGAATTCGGTGACCGCTGGTGGCTCTCTTCCGAGAATGTATGGCTGTACGGCGGCTGGTGGAACTGGGTGAACGGCATTGCCGGCATCATCAATATCTTCTGCATGACCGCCTGGTGGGGCATTTACTCTTCCAAAGACAAGAAGGACATGCTGTGGCCCGATATGACCTGGTGCTACATCCTGGCCTATGACCTGTGGAACTTTGAGTACACCTACAACTGCCTGCCCACCCACTCCTGGTACTGCGGTCTGGCGCTGCTGCTGGCCCCCACTTTTGCCAACCACTTCTGGAACAAGGGCGGCTGGATCCAGAACCGCGCCAACACCCTGGCCCTGTGGTGCATGTTTGCCCAGGTGTTCCCCCTGTTCCAGGACAACAGCGTGTTCTCCACCATCACCTCCGTCTATGCTGACGGCGTAATGAACCCTGCCGTCCGGCCCACCGCCGCCAATCCCACCGCCCAGGGCGTGATCTCCATTGTGGCACTGGTGGTGAACGTGGTGATCCTGGCCAGCATCATCAAGCGGGCCGTGGCCCAGAAGAAGAATCCCTACAAGCAGGAGATCTTCACCGATCAGAGAGACTTCCGGGAGGCCATGGAGAGAGCCTGAGCGCCCTTTTCCGGACTGCGGAACGGTATATAAGCGGAAGCGCGGCGAAGGCCGCGCTTCCGCTTTGCCTCCGCTGTCACCGAGAAGTCCGTGCCGCAAGGATTTTTGCGGAATTTATGGTTTTTCCACTTGACAAT